>JAWXAU010000168.1 GCA_034439655.1 Bacteroidota bacterium
GAACTACATCCCGAAAGCCCCGCTTAATCCCGATAATTATCGGGATGCGGGGGGATTAGTCCCTTTCTTTTGGACTATTATATATTGAGTTTCGGTATTTCAAGGTTTTTGTATATAGCATTGGCATCATGTAGCGAAGTTAAATCTATGCTATATCTAGCAGGAAAACTTAAATATATTAATATCGAACAAAGAGACAATCTGCTAAAACTTGGTGAGGAAATATCTAGTATCATCAGAGGACTTATCAAATCTATGAAATAAAGTAAATAGCTTTCTATTCCCCACTAATACCCGCTGAATGGTACTTACTCCTTACCTCTTATTAATTCGTACTATATAACTCTCCCACACCATCACCAATAGCAACATCATCGCCACAAACTGGTGACTGACGCCCAGCCACAGCAGTTCTTGTTTTATACCTGAATGTAAAACGGTAAATACGCCCAATACTATTTGTAAGCTAACAACTGCAAGTGGAAGCCATTTTGTTTTGTTAAAAAGCTTGTCCCGATAGCTATCGGGATTAGCGTTTTTATATGCTCTGTAAGTCCATAAACAAATCATGATAAATAATATATATGCCAATCCACGGTGGATGAACTGTATCATAATTTCGTTCTCGAATATATTTATAATACTTGGTGACTTTTTGAAAAGTATATCTCCACTGGGTATAATGGCTGTATTAATATCAGGCCACGTGGGAGCGAATGTTCCCGCTTTCAATCCCGCCATAAAAGCTCCATAGATAAGTTGTACTGTTAGTAAAACTATGATAGAGATAGATAATTTATATAGGGGTTTGGAGTTTATTCTATATTCTTCTTTCACCAACATTTTCATCGCAAACCAAAATGTATAGCATAATACAATTAATGCCAACATAAAATGTGTGGCCAATTCATAATGCCGTACATATAATAAATTGCTTCCATGCAGACCAGTTGCCACCATTATCCAGCCTACGAGTCCTTGCAATGCTCCCAATCCAAATAAAACCAGTAGCGGATTCACCATCCACTTTTGAAAACGTTTTTGTAAAATAAATATAATAAAAGGGATGATAAATACTATTCCGATAAATCGTGCCCAAACTCTGTGCAACCATTCCCAAAAATATATATATTTAAAATCGGAAACGGTAAATGAAGAATTGATAGTTTTGAATTGAGCAGTTTGTTTGTATCCTTCAAAAGCTTGCTCCCATTGGGTATCGTCCATTGGCGGTAAGCTACCTGTAACCAAATCCCATCGAGTAATGGAAAGTCCGCTGCCTGTGAGGCGTGTAATGCCGCCTAACAATACTTGTATCATAATCATGCTAACGCCCACCAGTAGCCAGATAGCAATGGGTCGCTGAGATAATTTTTTGTCAGTCATTGGTTGCAAAGGTATAATGGAAATAGGGAAGTCGAGTTGAATGTCGGGTCTTACGACCCGACACGCAGAAAGGAGATTGATTTTTTGTTGTAGGGATTATATCATTTTCAATAATATATTAATTTCGTTGATGGGGAACTCAAAAATAATTTCACTATCAATTCAACAATATTGTGGATAAATGCGAGAACATCGACTGCTAAGGTACATACAACTAAAAATGCTAACATACCAGTATAATAATTTTTCATAAGGCCCAAAGTAAATAAAATTAATATACCTATATGAATACAATTTAGTAAAAAAGTATTTATTCAAAATAATTCAAGCTAAAGCATAAAAAAGACTCACAGTTCATTTGTAATAAAAATAAGAAAAACTTTGTTACTATTCATACAGTCGCTTTATAAATCACCTCTCAAACTCCAACCTCTGTCCCGCCAAAACCGCATGCAGATTGCCGTTATCAAACACCATTTCCCCATTCACAAAAGTATATAATATTGTACTACTGAAAGTTGTATTCTCAAGCGGGCTCCAACCACATTTGTATAATATATTTTCTTTGGTTACAATATAATATTGGTTCAAATCAACGAGTACCAAATCCGCAGCATAACCTTCACGTATAAAACCACGTTTGCTTATTTGGAAGAGCTCCGCAGGGGCATGACACATTTTTTCTACTAGTTTTTCTAAAGTTATTTTTCCTTGTTTTACTTTTTCCAACATCATTTGCAGGCCATGTTGCACAAGTGGCAAACCTGCGGGAGATTTCGTATAAACTTGCTGCTTTTCTTCCCAAGTATGTGGAGCATGATCGGTAGCTATAATATCAATTCTATCATCCAAAACCGCTGCAAAAACTGCATCTCTGTCACTTGCTGTTTTAATGGCAGGATTACATTTTATTTGATTGCCCAACGTATGATAATCTTCATCGCAAAACCATAAGTGATGCACACAAGCTTCGGCAGTAATTTTTTTATCTTTGAGTGGAATGGTATTATCAAATAATTCCAATTCTTTTTGTGTAGTTATATGTAATATATGCAAACGTGTACCATGCTTCTTGGCCAAGTCAGCCGCCATTTTGCTTGAGGAATAACATGCTTCCGCATTGCGAATTACAGGATGAAATTGCGGTGGAATATCCTCACCATATTGTGCAATATATTTTTGCAAATTCGCTTTAACCATCACGTCGTTTTCACAATGTGTAGCAATTAGGGTAGGGGCGTTTGCAAATATTTTGGCCAGCAGATGTTCATCATCCACCAACATTTCACCCGTGGAAGAGCCCATAAATATTTTAATTCCACATACTTTTTTGGGATCAGTCCGCATGAGTTCATCATAATTGTGCAAACCTGTTCCCATAAAAAATGAATAGTTTGCAGGCGAACAATGTTTGGCAATCTGATATTTTTCTTCGAGCAATTCTTGGGTAAGTGCAGGTGGATTGGTATTGGGCATTTCCATAAATGTGGTCACGCCTCCTGCTACGGCAGCAATACTTTCGCTAGCAATGGTAGCTTTATGCGTAAGCCCAGGTTCACGGAAATGAACTTGGTCATCAATAAGTCCAGGCAGCAAGTGCAAACCTGAACACTCAATCACCTTATCTGCCAGCTCAGCACTGATACCTGCTGCATCAATACGATCTATTAAACCATCTTTCAACAGCACATCAGCAACAAGGCTGCGGCCTTCATTGACTATGGTGGGATTTTTCAACAAAATTTTCATACCAACACAAATTAAGGGAATATTGAGGCAACTTTGCAAATTATATTTAAAATATTTTTATGAGCGACAAAAATCAAACCTCGATGTTGCTGCCCGTTTTCCTCACGGTCTTTATAGACTTGGTCGGTTTGGGTATCATCATCCCGATTATTCCGGATTTGATTTTGGACTTCCGCCATAAGAATGACCTGCTCGCAGGCATCGGTATCGACGAAAGATATATTATACTTGGTTTCCTACTTTCCAGTTTCCCTATCGCACAGTTTTTTGGAGCACCCATACTTGGTGCACTCAGTGACCGTTTCGGGCGAAAACCAATTCTTATTATATCATTAATTGGTACTTTGTTGGGTTATATAGTTTTTGCCATCGGTATTGCAGAACAAGATATATATATATTATTTGCCTCACGCATGTTGGATGGATTTACTGGTGGAAATATTGCTATTATCATGTCGAGTATTTCTGATGTGAGCGATGTAAAAACAAAAACAAAAAACTTCGGATTGGTAGGAATGGCCTTTGGTTTGGGATTTATATTAGGACCTTATATAGGAGGCAAATTTTCAAAACCTGAATTTGCAAATTGGTTCAATGATTTAACTGGCTTGCATGTTTCAAATTTGTCCATGCCCTTTTGGTTTGCCGCCCTGCTGTGTACTTTAAATATTTTATTTGTAATATATATGTTTCGAGAGACCTTGATTGGACGACGGCATACGCCTATTTCATTGACCACAGGTTTCAAAAATATATATAAGGCTTTCAAAATGCCCAACCTGAGAACGCTGATGATAGTGTCGTTTTTATTTATATTGGGATTCAATTTCTATACACAATTTTTTAGTCCGTATGTGATGAAAAAATTTAATTGGGATATCGAAAATGTCGGTGACTTTTTTGCCTTTATTGGCTTGTGCAGTGCGTTGGGACAAGGATTTATTGTACGCAGATTTTCGGGTAAAGTAGCCCCACAAAAAATATTAAATATATCATTATTGGTGATGGCAGCAGGAATATTTTGCCAAATACTGCCTGAACCGGGTAATGATTATCAATTATTTTTAGCGGTTCCTTTTATCGCTTTATCACAAGGATTTTCTACACCCAATATGAATACTTTAATTTCTATGCAAGCAGATGCAAAAACACAAGGAGAAATATTCGGCATCAACCAAAGTATACAATCATTAGGCATGGCAATACCTGGAATTATAGCGGGTTATCTTTCTACCTATAGTGGAATGTTGCCCATCATCACCGCTACTGTTGTGATTTTATTGGGATGGGCAGTATTTAAATTTACCTATAAAGCAGTTAAATAATTATCATACTTTTTTTATATTTGAACTAATGAAAATAACAGAAAAAATAAGCATAGATGAATTTGATGGCAAACGCTTCCAAATAAGATTGGTAGAGCCAGTAACCAATAAGAAAGCAGTCCTTACTCATTTTCTACATAATTTGCAAAATGGAGCCTCAAAGCATTATAAAAAGGATGCAATGAAAGCACTAAAAGAATATATACTATACAAAAAAGAAGAGGAGAATTTGTCTTTGCTTGCTGAAGAAGCCTTGCAACAACTTTTATTTGAAGTTGAAAATGTACCGTTCCCTACACCAGAAAATTATACATTTAAATTCATTGACTTATTTGCTGGCATTGGAGGTTTCAGAATAGCTATGCAAAACTTGGGAGGGAAATGTGTTTTTACGAGTGAATGGGATAAAGAAGCTCAAAGGACTTATAAAGCTAATTTTGGAGAAGTTCCTTTTGGCGATATTACAAATGAAAAAATCAAGAATTATATACCTGATAATTTCGATTTGCTTTGTGCTGGTTTTCCTTGTCAAGCATTCTCAATTGCTGGTAAACGAGGTGGCTTTGAAGATACCAGAGGCACATTGTTTTTTGATGTAGCCGAAATAATTAAAAGGAAAAGGCCGAAAGCAATATTCTTAGAGAATGTAAAAGGTTTGAGAAATCATAATGGTGGAAGAACATTAGAAACTATATTAAATGTTTTACGAAATGATTTAGGTTATTTCGTGCCCGAGCCACAAATAATAAACGCCAAAGAATTTGGTGTGCCCCAAAATAGAGAGCGGATTTATATTGTTGGATTTCGAAAAGATTTAAATATTGATAAATTTGAATATCCTAAAGCTCAACAAAAGCAAATAAAATTTGCAAGTGTAAAAGAGAAAAAAGTCGTACCAACTAAATATTATTTGTCTACTCAATATGTTCAGACTTTGATAAATCATAAAGAAAGACATGAAAGTAAAGGTAATGGTTTTGGATATGCAATTATACCTGATGACGGAATTGCAAATTCGATTGTTGTTGGAGGAATGGGTAGAGAAAGAAATTTAGTAATAGATAATCGTATTACAGATTATACTCCAACTACACATATCAAAGGAGTTGTGAATAGAGAAGGAATTAGAAAAATGACTCCTAGGGAGTGGGCCAGACTACAGGGATTTCCAGATAAATATATAATTCCAGTAGCAGACGCATCTGCATACAAACAATTTGGTAACTCTGTTGCGATACCTGCAATTCAAGCAACAGCAAAAAATATAATTCAAGTAATCGGAGTCAAAAATGTTAACAGGAAATAAAGGAGAATGGAGTGAGATATATGTCTTTCTGAAATTACTTGCAGATGGTAGATTAAATGCGGCTGACTCGAATTTGAATATCCTTCCCGATGTATATTATCCTATTATCAAGATATTACGTCAAGAAAGTGGGATTTTAAGAGAATATATTGTAGACCAACAAATCAAAATAATAGATGGTAGTAACGGAAGTGAATTATTTAATTTAAATGTTTCTGAATTTGTTAATCGGTCGATTGACTTATTTGCTAAACTTAGAAATTCTGAAGGAAGAAGTTTTCAATTTGAAGATATAGAAGAATTTTTAAGTAGTATTGATGTAAACTCATTGACAGCAGTGAGCACTGATAAGTCAGATATCAATATAATAGTACACGATCTAAGTACGGGTCTGAAACCAAAACTTGGGTTTAGTATTAAATCAATGCTTGGTGGAAGTTCAACATTGTTCAATCCTGGAAATACGACAAATTTTATTTTTGAAATAATTGGGATGGGGGAATTAAATTTTATGGAAATAAATGAAATAGTATCAGAACCTAAAATTACAAATAGAATCTCAAAGTTTAAAAGTATGGGGTTTAATCTAAAATTTGTAAATATTCAATCCTCAACTTTACAATTAAATTTGCAACTAATTGATGGTAGCCTGCCTGAAATATTAGCAGAATTACTATTATTAAGATATGCGTCCTTTGGGTCACCTGTATTGTCAGTTTTATTAGCCCAACTTACAGAGATCAATCCATTAAATTTTGATTTATCAATGGGGCACCCATTTTATGAATATAAGGTTAAGAATTTCTTAACAGATAGTGCCCTCGGTATGACACCAGCGACAACATGGACAGGTAAATATGATGCAACAGGTGGTATTATTATTGTAAAAAGTGATGGTGAACTAGTTTGTTATCATATATATAATAGGAATGAATTTCAAACATATTTGTTGAACAATACAAAATTAGAACAGGCTAGTACATCTAGATATAATTTTGGGGAGTTGTATCAAGATAATGGGAGATTCTTTATTAAATTAAATCTCCAAATTAGATTTAAAGCAGTTAAATAATTATCATACTTTGTTACAATCTATCTACATAAAAAACTTTGCATTGATTGATGAAATTCAAATTGAATTTTGTGCAGGATTTAATATTATAACAGGCGAAACAGGTTCGGGAAAATCCATTGTACTTGGTGCATTGGGCTTGGTTTTGGGCGAACGTGCAGATACTTCGGTCATTAATAAAAACAGCGATAAATGTATTATTGAAGCACAATTTGTAGTTGATAAAAATATACGATATATATTCGATACGCATGAGCTCGATTTTGATGCGACTTGTATATTGAGAAGAGAGATAAACAATCTCGGAAAATCAAGAGCGTTTGTGAATGACACACCCGTAAATATTTCTGTATTAAAAGAGATTGGTTCGTATTTAATTGATATGGTTTCGCAGCATGAAACTTTGGAGTTAAACCAAAACAAATTCCAAATGGAAACTCTGGATGCCGCTGCTGATAATGGAAATCTGTTTGTAGAATATTCTCAAAACTATCATAGTATTAAAACTGCAGAGAAGAAATTAACAGACTTGCAAACAAAAGAAAGCAATATTAAAAACGAACAAGACTATATACAATTTTTGCTGAATGAATTTGCCGAAGCTAAAATAAAGGCAGGCGAAGAGACCCAACTGGAGCAGGATTTGAATACTTTAGAACATGCAGGAAGTATTATAGAAGAAAGTTCAAATATTATTCAAACACTGAAAGAATCTGACTTTAATATAATAGCGATGCTGAAAGAAGTTTTGCAAAAAACATTGCAACTTTCAAAATATAATCAGAGTTTTGAGGAATTACATAACCGCATTAAGTCAGTACAAATAGAATTGGATGATATTGCTGCTGAAATAGAAAATACGGCCGAGAAAACACAAGCAAACCCTCAGCAGCAGCAGCTTTTAAAAGAGCGTTTGGATTTGATAAACCATTTGCTCAATAAGCATCGGGCAAAAACGACGGAAGAATTATTATATATAAAAAATGAACTTTCTGGCAAGAACGATGATATAGAATCATTGGGGAAAGATATTATAGTTTTGCAAAAGGAAATCGAGCTATTATATAATACTTTAAATGCTTTTGCTACTAAATTGTCCGAACGCAGAAAGAAAGCTGCAACCCAAGCAGAGAAGGGCATTAACGAATTGATGAAGCAAGCAGGTTTGCAAAATGCGATATTTAAAATTGAACTTTTGCAACTTACTGAACCCAATCAATACGGAATAGATGCTGTGGACTTTCTATTTGCAGCCAACAAAGGTTCTAATTTTTTACCCGTCAGCAAAACCGCTTCTGGCGGCGAACTTGGCCGGTTGATGCTCTGTATAAAAACATATATCGCAGGCAAAACAAAATTAGCGACTATGATATTTGATGAGATAGATACAGGAATCTCGGGCGAAACTGCTATACAAATTGGTCGCCTCATGCAAACACTTTCTAACAATCATCAATTAATTGCAGTTACCCACCTTCCACAAATTGCTGCCCGTGCCGAGAATCATTATAAAGTATATAAAGAAGTAGGAAGTAAAAATACAATTACAAAACTTGAGCAGTTAGATAAGAAACAGAGATTGCAGGAACTGGCCCACATGCTTGGTGGGGAGAACTATAGTGATAAAACATTGGCCGCCGCGAAGGAATTGATGAGGTAGGATTTAGGAGTAAGGAATAGGGAGTAAGGAGCTTACGCCAAATAGCACTTTCTCCTTATCCCTTCGTACTTTTTCACAAATCAAACTTAATCCCTTGCGATAACGGTAATTCCGTTCCATAATTAATAGTATTTGTTTGTCTACGCATATAAGCTTTCCAGGCATCGCTGCCGCTTTCACGACCACCGCCAGTTTCTTTTTCGCCACCAAATGCTCCGCCAATTTCGGCACCGCTGGTTCCAATATTTACGTTGGCAATTCCACAATCGGAGCCTGCAACAGTGAGGAATTTTTCGGTTTCTAAAATGTTTTGTGAGAATATAGAACTGCTCAAACCTTGGCGTACGCCATTCTGCAGGGCTATAGCTTCGTCAACAGTATTATACTTCATGATATATAATATAGGAGCAAAAGTTTCATGTTGTACGATATCCCAATCGTTTTTCGCTTCTATAATACATGGATTCACATAACAATCGGATGGCATATTTTCTATAATAGTTCCACCACATAATATATTACCGCCAAGTTCTTTTGCACGGGCAACCGCATTCAAGAAACTTGTTACTGCATCATTATCAATGAGTGGACCAACCAAAATTCCATCTTCTACTGGGTTGCCAATCCTTATATGTTTATATGCATTTAATATTTTTTCTTTGAGCGTATCATATATACTTTCATGTATAATAAGTCTACGAGTAGTAGTGCAACGTTGGCCGCAAGTTCCTACAGCACCAAAGATGATAGCACGCAAAGCCATTTCTAAATCGGCATGTTGCGAAACAATGATGGCATTATTTCCACCAAGTTCTAATAAACTTTTTCCCAGTCGAGCACCCACAGCAGCACCTACTTTTTTGCCCATCCGTGTAGAACCAGTTGCCGAAACCAAAGGAACATTTTCATCGTTGCTCATTAGTTCGCCAATTCTGTAATCACCTATAATAAGATTAAACACACCTTCGGGTATTTTATTTTCTTGTAATACTTTGCTCAATAAATGCTGACATGCAATAGCAGTCAACGGTGTTTTTTCACTAGGTTTCCATATACACACATCGCCACAAACGGCGGCTAGCATTGCGTTCCAACTCCACACCGCTACAGGGAAATTAAACGCCGATATAATACCCACCGCACCTAATGGATGCCATTGCTCATACATACGGTGGTTGGGGCGTTCGCTATGCATAGTCAATCCATATAATTGTCGTGAAAGCCCAACTGCGAAATCGCATATATCGATCATTTCTTGCACTTCGCCCAACCCTTCTTGCAGCAATTTCCCCATCTCATAGCTAACGAGTTTGCCGAGCGGTTCTTTATACTCACGCAATATATTTCCATACTGTCTCACAATCTCGCCACGCTTAGGGGCAGGCACGCTACGCCAGTATGAAAATGCTTTTTGGCTTTCAGTTATTATATGTTTATATTCGGCTTCACCAGCCATTTTTACGGTTGCTATTTTCTTACCATCCACAGGAGATATTATATCTTTTGTTTCGGTGTTACTATCACCAAACCATTGCAAACCAGTAGATGATGAGAGATTGAGTTCGTTGATGTGAAGTTGTTTGAGAATTGATTGTATATCCATGGGGCAAAAATAATGGTTAATTGTTAATGGTGAATGGTTAATGTTGCTTACGCAGATTTGTAAAATCAGCCGCAGTAATATAATAGTTTAGAAATAATGTAGTTTTTTGTACCTTTGAAAAAAAAACTGATATGCTTACCAAAATCAAAGTTATGCAAACTGTTAGCTCATTGCCAGATACTTTCTCAATAGAAGAGGTAATCAATAGGCTCATGCGACTTCAAAAAATTAAAATTGGTCTATAACAATCTGAAAAAGGCTTGTGAGTTTCAACAGAAGAATCGAAAAAGAAGCTTGAAAAATGGTTGAAATAAATTGGCTTACTTAATGAAAAAATTATATATCATATTCCTCCTTTTATTTATCCTAGCCAATCATCTTTATGGGCAAAAGCACAAAGTGCAGAATGATACTTTAGGATATTGGTCGGATATTGAATTGGCTGATGATTCAATATTTTGGAATGAGTTTTTTTATAAAGATTATTTCGAGTTACCTTTTTATGTTTGGAGAGATTCATTGGGTTATTATAAAAATAATTGGAGTGATCAGCCTTTAACTAAAGATGATACAATTCCGCATTTAATTACTGCACAAGGTATATGTAATGGGAAAGGCTACCATATAATAAATGAAGGCGAGGCAATTGATTTAAACGATACTATTGTTTTATATATTGGAGAATCTAGTCCAGCTTATTATGATGATTATCTTTTTAAAATTGTCAATGGAAAATTTAAAGGGAGCTATAATACAGTTTATAAACACTATCGATATTCTACTAAACTATTTTGGAAAACATTCAATCAAAAATTATATCTAAATATGCTGAAGCCTCAAAAAGGAACTTGGCTAAAAGGAAAGGTCGAATATGATTGTTTGCAAATTGATGATGGTGGTTCTCGCCTCATCCACCTGACTTCTTATTTTAAGTTGAGGGTGGAGTAATAATGGTAAATTGTGGCATAAATGTAGTCGGAGCATAATTGAAAATCTCATCGTATTGTCGAGAAAACAAAAGAATCCGCATAGAACCCCGCCGTCGCGTGCCTAAGCCTTAGCTAAATGCCATAGTTGGAAGACATTTTTACTTACCCAGCGATAAACGGGCGGCCACAGTATCGGAATACTAATAGCTATGAAGACTTACGACGGTATCTTCTTTACATATAGGATCCAAACTGTGGCTGAACCGTGGTTTTGCATTGGCTTCCATGCAAAAATCGCCTAGGTAAGTAAAAACACTTTTTGAGTACTTTTTTGTGTAAAAAAGTACTGTCGTGCTGGCGAGGCATGCGACAAAAAAAATAGTAGAAAAATATATAATACTGGTATGTCTTGAGTACATATGTGCCTTAACTCTTTGTTGTAAATAGTTCCTGCACAGATTTGACAACTCTTCCATGCACTAGCCCCTGTGGATTTGACAAATTAACAATGTTTGTATTTTTCGATATCCGCCGCGGACGAGAACACGACAAATCAGCCCGTTGAATAAAATGTTACTAATTCCCTCACCACCTACAACAAATAGCCTAACCCGCTGTGGATTAGCAAAAATATTTCGTGGTCGAATTTTTATTATATATTTTAAGACTATTTTTGTTTCATGGACTCAACAAACCCTGCATTAGAACTTGCAGAAAATTTCATGCACCAAACCAATTGCTCCGTGTTTCTCACAGGAAAAGCTGGTACAGGTAAAACTACATTTTTAAGAGAGTTGCAAAATACTTGTACCAAAAACATGGTAATTGTTGCACCTACAGGTGTCGCGGCCATCAATGCGGGTGGTATGACTCTGCATTCGCTCTTTCAATTGCCATTTGGACTATATACGCCCGAACGGAAGAACTATTTCGCACACGAAAATTTATTGATCAATGATGCAAATACTTTGCTGAGTCAGATGCGGATAAGTAAAACCAAAATTGATATATTCAAAGAAATGGAGCTACTTATTATCGATGAAGTAAGTATGTTGCGTTGCGATTTGTTGGATGAAATAGATATCATACTTAAGCATTTTCGATATAATAAAAAACCTTTTGGAGGTGTGCAAGTATTATTCATCGGAGACCTATACCAGTTGCCACCTGTAGTAAATGACAATGAATGGAAAATATTGTCTGAATTTTACGAAACGCCATTCTTTTTCAGTGCAAAAGTATTACAAGAAAATCCGCCTTTATATATAGAACTGCAAAAAATATATCGCCAAAATGAAGAGCATTTTATTGCCTTATTAAATGAAATTCGGAACAATAATTTGAATGAAGATGATTTTGAATTGCTGAATCAACGCCGCGGTGCATGGACCGATGACATGGATGATTATATAGTTTTGACCACCCATAATAAGATCGCAGACGAAACAAATATACAACATTTGCAAAGACTCGAAGGAGAAAAGTATAGTTATAAAGCATCCATCAAAGACGATTTTAATCAGTATGCATATCCAACTGAAGTGAATCTGGAATTGAAGATTGGAGCAAGGATTATGTTTATTAAAAACGATGTAGGGGAGGAGCGGAGATATTTTAACGGAAAGCTTGGCACCATTAGTAGAATTAAGGGTGAAGAAATATATGTGAAGTTTGATGATAATGATTTTGAGATGCTTTTGGAACGCGAAACCTGGAAAAATAATCGTTATGTATTAGATAAAGAAAGTAATAAAATTAGTGAGGAGGAAATTGGAAGTTTTACGCAATATCCTATCAGGTTGGCTTGGGCTATTACTATACATAAAAGTCAAGGATTAACTTTTGAAAAAGCAGTAATTGATGCAGGGAGATCTTTTGCTCCAGGTCAAGTGTATGTGGCATTGAGCCGCTGTACAACATTGGATGGCATGATTTTAAAATCGAATATTACGCAGCAAAGTGTTACAACCGATGAGCGTGTTATTAAATACACAAATGGTGCATTCGATGAAGATATATTATTAAATGTTTTTCAACTCGAACAAAAAATATTTCTTAAAAACAAACTATTACATACATTCGATTTCAAAAAAATTGAAAGTGAGATTCGTAGTTTTAAAGAAAACAATATAGGAAAAAAGATACCGAATGAGTTAGCAGAAAAGCAATGGATAAATGCCATGATAGCCAGTATAGACGAGCAACAACCTATTGCAGAAAAATTCAAATTGCAATTAGAGGCTTTAATTAATGAAGCAGAAAGTACCACAGATTCTACCACATTAAAACTACGAATTGAAAAAGCAGTTGACTATTTTTCTGAGAAAGTAAAAACAGGAATGTTGATGCCTACGCAGGTTTATTTAGAAAGTTTGAAGAGTGCTACACGAATTAAAAAGTATAAGTTCGATGTATTAGCAATAGAATTGCAATTGTTGAATTTAGCTAAGAAATTTAGTAAGATACAATATGGCGATATTGCATTTAAGTTCCCTGAATTTACGTATCATAAAACACAATTGCCCGCAGAAAAACCTAAGGGAGAAAAAGGCTCATCCGCCAAAGAAAGTGTCGCATTATTTCTTACTGGAAAAACCATTGCAGAAATAGCAACCGTAAGGAATATGGCCTTAACAACTGTTGAAGGTCATTTGGCGATTGGGGTGCAAGATGGGGAGATACAAATTGAACAACTTGTTCCCGAACAGAAAATAAAAGACATACTAGAAGTGTTCGAGAAAAATACATTTGACACACTTGCACCGTACAAAGAAATACTTGGACATAGTGTGAGTTGGGGAGAATTTAGGAGTGTGATTGCATATAGGAAACTAATGGTTAGAGAGGATGGTTAACGGTTAATGTTGCTTGCACCAGCAAAATAATGATTCCCGCCGCGGCGGGGTTAATGATAAATTATTTCCGCCACCGGCGGCTTGCTTACGCCAACTTTCTAGTTACTATTAATTGATGATCTATCTGCCGAATGGCATTAACCATTAACCTCTTTTCACTCTTTCCCAATTCACACTCTGCTTCCCCTTCATATATCGGAAGAAGCCTAGTACGGCGGCCCAGTGCATAAATACAAAGTAAAAAGGAATATATAATACCTTTACTTTGTTTATATAATATCCTAAGATAGCAATTATATAAAATGCAATTTGCAAATAGAGAAAAGTATTATAATATATGTTTTTATCGAACAATATAATATTTGAAATAAATAATGTAATTAATGCCAAAGGGCATAAGGTCCATCGAAATACTCGGTGTGATATAAACTGAAAAGTGAGTTTGGGGTGTTTGAAAAAATTGAACATTCCGCTGTAGCGGGCCATTACTTGCCACGCACCGGCACACATACGAATTTTACGTTTCAATTCTTCCTGCACATTTGCCGACGCAGTTTCCGCAGCGTAGGCACGAGGTTCGTAGACAATTTTATATCCTTGCAAATTCAACATCACCGATTGTGTTAAATCGTCGTTGATACTGTCGGGCGGCATGGGTGTGTATAGTGCGGTGCGAACTGCAAACAGTTCGCCAGCGGCACCTACAACAGTGTAAAAATCACTGTCGAATTTCTTAATCATTGATTCGTATTTCCAATACAATCCTTCACTGGCACTGTTGGCATTGTCGGTTAAATTATATAAAATCTTTTTCTCGCCCGATACCCCAGCTACCATTTCATCCACAAAATGATTTGATATATATAATAATGCATCGGGATTTAAAGTTGAATTTGCATCGGTAAAAACAGTTATTTCCGTATCCACAAACCCAATAGCCCTATTCTCTGCCATTGATTTACCTGCTCGTTCAGGTTGATGTAACACAACAATATCAGGATATTTTTTTAATAGTTCATCCGACCCATCATCAGAACCATCAGTAATAAAAATAATTTTCTTATTTGGATAATTTAGCTCGCGGGTGTTCTTTACTTTTTCGGCTATATAATCTTTTTCATTATAGCAAGGAACTACAACAGTGATCGAAGGAGCATAAGACTTTAGCTGTTTTTTTTTGTTGAACTGTGACAATAAAAATATGGCAACAATATATAATAAATAGGTGTAAACTAAAACCAGCAGCGAAGAAAAAAACAGGGTTTCCAAGGCTTTAAATTTGCTCGATAATCTGCTTTATTTCTTCCATCGCTACATATAATTCATCAATAGCCATTTCCAATTTAGAAGGTATTTGCTCAATATGGGTATTCGTTTTTGCAAAGGTTTCAATATCTTGTAATAAATTGGTGCAAGGCAAGCCTATCATGCGTGCCGACGACTTTACTTTATGTGCCTGCATGCCAGTGGCCATGTGGTCATCGCCTTGCAATAAGCGTTTTAATTCAGTTACATCGCCGGGCATATAATCTATATAAGCCTGCAGTATTTGTTTCAGGATATCTTTGTCACCACCTGTAACACTGTTTAGATAGTCGAAGTTTATAATCATATCTTGTGGTTAGATTGTTTGTATTTGTGGATTGGATTCGTAATTTAATTCATGACAGCGTATTGTATCATATCTTGGTTTTTTTGTTCGAGCAAAACTGTCTTATTTTTAAGCATTAAATTATTTTTTTCAAAAGTAGTGTTTTTTACAGAAAGTAGTTCCACATTGTTTTTCACATCTATCTCAAAACTTGTTTTCAGTTTGTCCAAAACCTCTTCCAAATGCCCGCTGGCATTAACGCATACACTAAAGCTGATGGCAGAATTTTGCATCAAATTGACGCGGATATTGTGCTGCTTAAATTCCGTGAAAATTTGGCTTAAATGTTCTTCAGTAATAAATGAAAAATCTTTGGTGCTGAACGAAAGCAATGCTTGCTTGTCTTTGTGGATATAAAAACTCTGCGGATTGCTTTGCTCGATATTATTTATTTCAGTACCTTTCAACTCGGGTTCATAAAAAGATTTGACATAAAGCGGTAATCCCTTCTTCCTAAGTGGCTGTATCGTTTTGGGGTGAATTACATTGGCACCATAATACGCAAGTTCTATCGCCTCTTTAAATGAAAGGTGGTTCACCAATTCGGCTCCTTCATATTTTTTAGGATCGGCATTCATCACCCCAGGTACATCTTTCCAAATAGTAACAGAATTTGCCCCAAGTCCATATGCAAATATGGCTGCTGAGTAGTCGCTGCCATCACGTCCCAAAGTAGTTGTAGATAAATCGGCACTGCGGCCAATGAAGCCTTGGGTAATTACCAATTGCTTTTTCACGATAGGCAATAATTTCTTCTGTATAATATCTTCGGTAGCGGGCCAGTCGACATGTGCTTCCAAATGGTTGGTGTCGGTACAAATAAAGTTGCGGCAGTCCATCCAACGGTTTTTGAGCCCATGCCCATTAAGCCAAGTCGATATTATGCGGGTTGATATCAATTCTCCGAAGCAAACAATTTGGTCGTAAGTGTAGTCGTAGCTGCTCTCGGCAGGGGTTTCGAGTATGCACTCCAGCTCCAAAAACAGGTTGTCTATATCATCGTAAGTCTCACTTCTTTGGTCAACCAGCAAATCATTGATGATATTTTGGTGGAAATCTTTAATGGCCTGATAATTTTCCATCAAATCAGGCTTTTGTTTATAATAACTTTCAATCAATTTCTCGAAGGCGTTGGTCATTTTACCCATCGCCGAAACCACTACCAGTAAGGGTTCGTCGGTATATCGTGTAATGATATTGCCAACGTTTCTTACGGCCTCTGCATCTTTAACTGATGCCCCTCCAAATTTGAAAACCTGCATGACCTATTATTTTTTTGTCGCAAATTTGCTATAATAATTTTATTTTCGCACCATTATTAATGAACAAAAATGCAAAAAGAGATTACAGGACTAACAACAGTACACCAATTTATTTTGGATAAACAAAAGGATTTTCCCTATGCCACAGGCGAACTATCGAGGTTATTGAGAGATATTATACTGGCAGCCCGCATTATAAACAGAGAGGTGAACAAAGCCGGCTTGGTTGATATTTTGGGAAACCATGGTTCTATTAACGTGCAAGGCGAAGACGTGAAGAAATTGGATATGCTCGCCAATGAAGAATTTATCAATGCCCTGCGTCGCGGACCTGAGTGTGCCGCTGTAATTTCGGAAGAAGACGAGGATATTAATTACCTCAACAACAATGGACATTATATCGTGGCCATGGATCCATTGGATGGTTCAAGCAATATTGATGTAAATGTTTCTATTGGGACCATTTTTTCTATCTATCGCCGCCTTTCACCCATTGGTGGTCCTGTTACATTGGAAGATTGCCTGCAACCCGGCATGAACCAAGTAGCTGCCGGTTATGTATTATATGGTTCGTCCACAATGCTGGTGTATACCACAGGCAATGGCGTAAATGCTTTTACTTTAGATTTATCCATCGGTGAATTTTGTTTGTCGAGCCAAGGAATTACAACTCCCAAAATGGGCAAAATATATAGCGTGAATGAGGGCAATTACAAAAAATTCCCTGTGGGTGTAAAAAATTATATCAAGTATTGCCAAGAGGATAATAAGGAGGAGAATCGCCCTTACAGCACGCGTTATATTGGTTCTTTTGTGGCCGATTTTCACCGCAACCTCATGAAAGGTGGAATATATATATATCCACCCACTGCCAAAGATGTGAATGGTAAGCTACGGTTGATATACGAATGTAACCCCATGGCATTTTTGGTAGAGCAAGCTGGCGGACGTGCTACAGATGGCACTCGTCGTATTTTGGAAATAAAACCTGATGAATTACACCAACGTGTTCCTGTTTTTATTGGTTCAGAAACCATGGTATTGAAGGCTGAGGAATTTGTACAAGCAGAAGTTGTGGCGTAAATAAATAATGATTTTAAGCAAGCAACCATTTGGAATATATGTTGTCTTTATCATAATTGAATGATTAGTATTATAACGCCGATATATAACCAACTTGCGATGAATAAACTTTTTTATGAGAGTTTGTTGCAAAATACTTTTCATCCTTTTGAATTAATTATTATCGATAATAAATCGGACGACGGTTCGCGAGAGTATTTTGAAGGTAAAGAACATGTAGTTTTGATAAAAAATGAATTCAACTATTCATATCCTTATTGTAATAATTTGGGCATCCAAAAGTCAAGGTTTGAATATATGGCTTTTTTAAACAATGATATTATATTATCAGAAGATTGGGATAAAAAGTTGATGGCGTGCATGGAGGTGAACGACGTTCAATTTATATGCCCTTGTGGCACTGAACGTATGGGAACTAAAGAACTAACCACAAAGAGAATGCTACGGTGGAAACTGATTAGTACTCCATTGCGTAAAATCTCAGTGAATATTCTTAGTTTGAAATGGATGATGAAATTGATGTATAGCAGTTATGAAAAATATGCCGCCAGCTTATTTCGTAAATATGGATTCAAAATAAAAGAAGGCTTTTGCGGTTTTGCTATATTAACTACCAAAACCAATTTAAATAAAATTGAAGGCATGGACATCAGAGTGCAGGAGGCCGATTGGGATTTATTTGTAAAAGTTAAAAAAAGAAGTATTGATATTGGCGATATGAAGCCAATTCAAATTGCTTTGGGTATATTTGTGCACCACTTTGGGAGACTTACAGCAAAAAGCAATTTCCCCGATTTTAAAGACAGAAATAATTTATATTCATTCGATGATAAATGGACAGAACATGAAAGAAAAAAATACTTGCAAAATTTATAAATGGATTTTGGCAGCCAGTATTATACTATGCTGCAATAAAACTATTCTAAGTCAACAACTAATTAACGTTCGGATTATATATATAGATCCGGCTAAGAAAATTATAGCATTGACTAATTATTTGGATGCAGATTCCAACTTAAGTGATTGGAGAGTTAGTTCAAACGGTATCGATACTCCTTTGTCGAAACTTGTTACGATATTGGGTAATTTGAATCCATGCAAAAACACCCAAAGTTTGGTATTGCAGGGTCTTACGATGGATCCCAATAAAGGCTCCCTAAGTTTGCATTTACCCAATTTGCCAATTGACTCACAATCGCTGCACGATTTTGTACAGTGGGGAGATTCTTCTCAAGCTTTTGAAGCTGATGCTGTCATGAAAAAAATATGGAGACAAGGTAGATATATAACGGCCAAACCTCCATTTTCTTTTAAGTGTACTTACGGCGACCACGATGATACTTGTTGGCAAGGAATAAAAGCACCTGTCATAAATCTGCGTTTTGCCTATGTGAGTAATATTAATAATTCTATATGTATAAAAAATGCAGGGGTATCTAATGTGGATTTATCTTATTCTGCTTTATGCATCAATGGAAATTGCTATGATACTATCAAAAATATGCCAATGAATCTCTTGAAAGGTAACTTGAACATTCTCAAAAATGATTCAGTGGTGATACAGTTTAAAAATGATTCAATACTTTATTCAGGTTCTGCGGCGTTGTTTGCTTTCCCAAAATTATATAATGACACTTCTGTATTGCTCGACTTTGTTCAATGGGGAGATAGTATGCAACCCTATTCGTCATTGGCAGGGCAAAAAGGTATATGGGATTCGCTGCAAACGGTAGATATAGCCAAAAATGATTCAATAGTGTACACAGGCAATTATACATTTGCACAAAGTGGTGCAAGCTACTGGGAGACAAGGCATCTGCTGGGGATATATCTTGATGAATTCAGGCAAGATTATGTAACTCTTTATCCAAATCCAACAGCACAATTCTTAAATATAAATTCTACTATTTCTAGTAAAATATATTATCATATAATTGACATCACAGGCAAAGTGATGGGCAATGGCACTATATATAATACCCAACAGCTAGATATAAGCAAATATGCAAACGGTATATATTATATCAAATTATATAAAGATGCAGGAAATCCTGGTATTATTAAGTTTGTGAAAGTAAATTAATATAGCTCAAAAAAGAATATCGAACAAGGAATAATGCCCGCCGCGACGGAAAGATTATATAAGTAATAAAACTTCAAACTTCTAAAATCGTTAATCCTTGTTCATCAATCTAATCTCACATTGAAAAAATATTTTTCCTATATCATCGTCTGTCTTTGTTTCACAAATGTGTCAGCCAAGGTACGCTTTGTAGGCATCGATCCAGTATATAAAGTACTCACTATTAAAAACTATTATACCGATACACAAGACTTGGCCAAGTTTACCTTAGTATATAAAGGCGACACCATTTCATTAGGTAAGCTTAATTTGATATCAGGCTCTCTGAAATGTCCGCCCAAATTTTTCGCTTTTTTTTCTGTCCCAGATATCGACTACGATTCAGGTTCATTTGGAATGTATGATAATCGTTACGGCTCACAAATTAATCCTTCCAATTTTTGCGATTTTGCACAATGGGGTAGGGCAGGGCAGCCCTATGAATACTTGGCAGATTCGATGAAGTTTTGGAAAAAAGGAGATTATATAAATGGCAATCTATCCGCATTCAATTTTACGGGCGGTTCTACTGACCGGGGCGTGACTTATTGGACGGCTTTCAAAAAACCATTATTAGGTTTGCGAATAGTATATATCAAGCCCTACAAACAACAAATAGGTATTAAAAACACGGGCAATAGCAATGTTGATATATCAAATTTATATATTGCTAATGATACGGGATGCAGTGATTCCATTAGCCGCATGCCGTTTGCCGTATTAAAAGGCAAGCTCAATTTATTAAAGAATGATACAATTATACTCGGTGGTTTTTATATGGGCGATACCGTAGGTTCAGCGGCTTTGTTTTTTAATATAAATCGATATGATACCGTTAACCTCCTCGACTATGTAAAGTGGGGTAGGGGGCATAGTCGGTTTGCATATTTGGCACAACAAAAAAATATATGGGATACTACACAATTTATCACCATTAAATCCAATGATTCTTTTCATTATATTGGTAATTTTACTAAGCTGCAAACAGGTGCAGCATTCTGGGAAGTATATAAAGTAGATACAGGCCATGTAGATACTACCGATACCACTTCCATACAAAGTTATTATATCTCTCCCGAAAAAATTAGTATACAAAATATCAATAATGTTTTAAATATCACCAACAACACGGTCGAGAAAATGAACATGGAATTGATAGACCAAAGCGGGAAGATTCTTACTACTCATGCTGTACAAATGGGTCTAAACGAATATAATATAGCAAACTTACCCCAAGGCATATATTATATATTGGTGCAGAAAGATGGGTGGAAAATGGTGGATAAGATAATGATTAATGATTAATGATTAATGATGGCCGCCGCTGCGGAATGAATGATGAATTGCGAATTGCATGTTTTGTCATTCCGACAATAGGAGAAATCTTAAAATGACGAATATGTATACTCAGAACACAATTTTTCCATGATGACTTCGGACTGGCGTTGTCGCCAACCGAAAAAACCATCGCACCATTCTTTTGTGGTTGGCGACAACTCGAGACCACAAGCAGTGCCGCGAGCTTTTGTCTTGAGTATACATATGCCTATAATGATAATTACGTAAAAACTAAATATATCATAAAAAAAATTATAATATTAATTCTTTTAGGTAATCATCTGTGCACCCATGCTCAAGATATAAAATGGGTCACTGATGTGCAAACAAAGTATGTTGACAACAAGCAAACTCATAGTACTTTAGGGATATTAAACACCTTAGACAAAACAGGAAGTTATATAAAAGATATTTCGTTTTCCGATACTTTGTCAATGTTTGGCAAAACTTTTTATCCCTTAGGTTCACAGTCCATCATCGTTATGCGTTTTGACGCGAATGGGAATTATAAATGGGGTATTACCCTAAAGGCACAAGGTATGGTAACGTTAGAAGATATGGTTTCTGACGATTCATGCAATATTACGGTGATCGGTGATTATGAAGGAAAAATGCAATTACCCAATGCACAAATATTTGATACATTGCAGTACAATATGCAGGGATATATTATTAAGTTCGATTCATCAGGTAATATTATTTGGGCAAAAAATCACCATTATAGTTCATCTGGTTTTACTTTTAAAATCATCAATGACAAACAAGGGAATTTGTATTTTTCCACAGTTGCTGCGTTTGCTTTTGAATTAGCACATGATAGTGCATTTTTTTTGTCGTCCAGCTTTGCAATTGTTAAGTTTGACAGGGGTGGCAATATCGTTTTGTACAAACGAATCAAACCCTATTCTGGTAATATTGCCGTGTCGGATAATGGCAAATTTATATATCTATTTTCATTCATGGTAGGTAAGTCAACTTATATATATGATAAAGATACTTTGGTAAATCCCAATCCAAAATACAATTATATATTATCAGCTTATGATGATAAGGGGGACAATATTTACCACAGGATGTTAACGGCTAACGTACATGATGGCTATGAAGATTTAGCGTACAAAAATATGTATGTTGATGATGTGGGAAATTGCTATTTCACCTATAGGCATAGTGGAATATTAGTGGAAGCAGGTCGAACATTTTATACAGCACCCTTAAGTTATCCCGACCCGGTGTGGATGAAAATCGATATAAATAGAAATATCATTTGGGCGGTATCGGGCACCGATTCTACCAGTTCAGGATTTGCAGGACTTATGGACACCATAGCTACAGGTATTATATATACACATTTTAGAACTAAACAAGACAGCAGAATTAACAATATTATAATCAAATTCTGATTATATCATATTTTTTGATACTGCCGGCAAAATAATTCGACTAAATGAAATAGACCGTTATTATAAAGGTTATGGCAAGTCGCTGGAAACAAATGGAAGTGCTGTTTGGGTTCAGTCTTACGATTCCATTTATTGGAATGGACAATGGTTTGGAACAGGAAGAGACAGCTATCCTTTAATTAAATTTGATTTGTCTCAATATAGTGTGAATATAAATAATTTTTCGAATCAGAATGGTTTTCATATCTACCCCAATCCTTCATCTGGCACAGTAACAATAATTTATAGTAGTACTGTAAACAAAAATCAAATGGTCGCAGTATACAATATACTGGGCGAGGTGGTTTATAGTGAAATATGGAATAATTCAATAAGACAAAAGACAATCGATTTATCTCATTTGCGAAGAGGTTTATATCTGATTTGTATTGGGGACGAAACTAGGAAATTGATATTAGGGTAGCTTCTCATAAGTTAACATCATTTTTCATTATTAAAGTATACAATATGAAGAAATATATTAGGTTCATATTTACTCTCTTTATAATACATTGTGTATTAATTGCAAATGCACAAAAGCATATTAAAAAATATGTAATACCAATTCTTAAACTAAAATAGTTCTCTGCCTGTGGCGGATTTAGTTTTTAGAATGGTAATACCGATCAAATTAATTCGATAGAACCAGACTCAACTGATTATTCTGACTTAGAAGCGATAGGAAATGCAATTGGAGATGCCAGAATTGTTATGCTTGGAGAACAAGACCACGACGACGCCCCAACATTCTTAGCCAAAACAAGATTAATAGAATATTTGCATGAGAAAAAGGGATTTGATGTATTAGCATTTGAAAGTGATTTTTTTGCATTGAATTATGGTTGGGACAATCTTAAAAAAGTAGAAAGAGAGATTGATACTTTTATTCGGTTTAATATTTTTCCAGCATGGACATATTGCCATACCTGCTCAAATTTATTTTATGACTATATCCCTAAAACATACAAAACCGCAACACCGCTCATTATCTCAGGATTTGACAACCAGATGCATCTAAACTATTCTTCAAAGAATCTAGTTGCAAAGCTTGATAGCGTAGTAAGATTATTGAATTTGTCAATTACTAAAATGCCCGAATACTCATCTGAAGTAATTGCACTTTTAACATCGCAAATGAATTGGTATGATATAGAAGAAAGGGATACTACACTATTCGCAAAATATGATTATTATCTCAATCTTATAAAATTACAACTAGGTGAAAAACTGAACACCAATGATTTTTGGTATCTGGTAGATGAAAATTTAATTCAAAAATATTTGAGGATTAAAGGTAATGGAAATATCGACAATAGAGACTATCAAATGGCTCAAAATTTAAAATGGCTAAGTGAAAATAAATTTCAAGATAAAAAAATAATTGTGTGGACCGCAAGTTTACATATCTCAAAAAAATCTGAGAACTATCAAATAAAATACAAGGTGGATGACACATTTATGGGAACTTATTTTGCAGAAGATACTATTGCTTTAAGAAGTACTTATTATCTTGGGTTTACTTCTTTTAATGGGCAAGTGGGCTGGGTAGGGGAGAAAGGGCATAAGATACTGGAACCTCAGTATAATAGTTTTGAGAATTGGATAAGCAAAAAATCTAATTTCTCATTTGTAGATTTCAAAACATACAACAATATTTTCGATAAAAAGCAAGAAGCTTTCAATATGTCAGGTTTTGGACATCATAATACCGACATGTATTGGACTAAAATATTTGATGGTGTTTTCTTTATAAGAGAAATGTATCCTTGTAAAAATATATTTCAATGGAAATAGAACCAATCGTATGCCGCTAATTATCGGCACGTAATTCTAAATTCGTTATTATTTAGCAAGGTATTGCCTAAAAACTTCCTGTAAATAACTTTTAGCTTCAATACCCATTTGCGGTATCTTGGTACTATCACTCACTTGTATATTAAACAATTTATTATTGTCGCCGTGATGCACCGAGAGCTCGCCCCAGGGCCTTACCCATGTATCACCATCCCATGAGAAAACCATGTAGGCAAATTCTTGTGTATACGGATTTAATACATTTTTGCTCCAAGTAAATTCATCATGTTTTAAATTGAGTTGTGCCAATAAAGTAGCAGCGATATCTACTTGAGAAACCACTTTAGTATGTTTGTATCCTCGGTATTCTTTTTTAATTACATCGCCATATAATAAGAACGGAATACTGTGGTGGGTAGAAGGTACCAAATCGGTATGTTGCGGCGTATTGTGACTGTGGTCGGCCATAAATACAAAAAGCGTATTTTTGTACCAAGGCTGCTTTTTCGCTTCTTTAATAAATGCACCAATACAACTATCAGTATAATAAGCTGAGTTAAGATATGGTTTCTCGTCACCGCCTTTGGTAATAGGGTTTGCACAGGGCATATCATAGGGATTGTGCGTGCTAACGGTAAACATTGAATTCATAAAAGGTTGCTTGGCACTATTACATTCTTTTAATAATTCGTTGAACATATAGCCATCATGTATACCCAGTTTTCCTTCAGGATATCCCGAAAAATCCTTGCCTTCCTGTATCTTGTCAAACTTATTATACATCATATAACCTTTTATATTTCCATATATCAATTGTCCGCCAAACATAAAAGAAGTATAATAACCTGCCTGTTTAAAATTATTGACCATTGATGGTAAGTGCTGGAATTTGTCGGGCTGACTTATAATAGAGTGCAAAGGTTGCGAAGGGAATGCACTCCATATAGCAGCCATACCTTGGTCGCTACGTTCGCCGGTAGCAAAGCATTTGGTGAATAGATAACCATCATTGCTCAAGCTTTCAAATACAGGAGCGATACCACTATCTCCTCCACAATATTTAATAAGGTCGGCACTCCAACTCTCAAGTATTACAAAAACGATATTTGGTTTTTCTACATTGAGTATATGTATAGTAGTATCCTTTTCAACACTATATAATTCTTTTAATACTTTTTGAGCTTCGGCATCAGCAAAAAATTGATAGGGATTATGCCGTGTATCTATTTCTATATTTTGGTAAATGCTATTCATGAAATTCCAAAACGAATTTGTAGCGGCAATATTCAAGTCGTTATTATTAGAATAGTAACACTCACTTTGGTTGATAGGTATTTGTTGGAGACCACCACGCAAACCTACACCCACCCCTAGTGCACCGAGGAAAAGAAATGGCAAAGGGAAGAACCAATTGCGTGTGAATTGTTCTATTTTAAGATATATAAATCTGTTGAAACTATATATTGAAATAAAAGTAAAAGATCCAAACAAAGCAAACAATAAAAGTATTTTACTTGAAGGCAATGTATTAAATGCCTCCGAAGGATGCTGTAAATATACAATAGCTTTGTAGTTGAGTTTTACTCCCCATTCAGTATACAAATCCAGCTCGAAAACAGTGATGGCACTTATAGCTACAATAATAATATAACAATAATATTTGAGAACGATATTGATATATTTTGCCCCATGCAAACTCATCAAAAATATAAGAACCACTGGCAAACCCATAATATAACAAGCCGCTGAAACATCGAGCCTGAGGGAGTAGGGGAATATTTTGAGTACTTCTATAAATGAGTTTTCAAAAATCTTGTCGGCATGATAGATGATAAATAATAATCGCCCAGCTTGAAAAAAAATCAACCAAAACAAGAAAATTTTTAAAGTATAAATGGCTAAGTTTTTCCAGTTCATTTGCCCAAAATCTTTTGTATATATTTACCTATAACATCAAACTCCAAGTTAACGCTGCTTCCTTGTTTTATATTTTTGAAATTGGTATGCTCAAAAGTATATGGAATTATTGCAACACTAAAACTTTCATTAGTAGAATCGACCACAGTAAGGCTCACGCCGTTCACACATATACTTCCTTTAGGTATGGTAATTTGCGTTTTATCATTATATATAAATTCAAATTTCCAACTTCCGTTTTCTTCTATAATGCTTTTGCAAACACCTTTACCATCTGCATGGCCTTGCACGATATGTCCATCAAAGCGGCCATTGGCGGGCATACAGCGTTCTAGGTTTATCATATCACCGATTTGTAATTCACCTAAATTTGTTTTGTGGAGCGTTTCATCTATGGCTGTAGCTGCATAATAATTATCGTATAAATGGGTAACGGTTAAGCATACACCATTATGTGCAATGCTTTGCCCCAATGCAAGTTGGTTCACAAAGTTGCAGGCAATCTCCATCTCCAAATTCCCCGAATTCTTTTTTAGATTTCGAACAGTTCCTAAGGTTTCTATAATACCGGTAAACATAGTTAATTTACGATTTGTCACTCTGTACCGATAGCTATCGGGATTATCGAAGAGTTACGAGTTACGATTGACGATGTACGATGTACGATGTACGATTGATGCGGCAGGATAATTGAATACATTTTCTTATTCTTATATATTTAGTTTTAAATTTTCTAACCCTTGCTACTTGCTACTTCCCGCCACGGCGGGCTTACTACTTCTAGCTTCCCTTTGCCGCGGCGAACCCACTTCCTACTCCCCACTTCTAGCTCCCCACTTCTAGCTTCCCACTATCCCTTCCACCGCCTCAAACACCTTCTCCGCTGCTAACTCCTCCATACAGCTCACCCCATCCACACAGGTTCCTCGGTAAAAACATTTACATTCTTTGGAGGGTTGTACTATAATACCATTATCACCTTTCACATTAAATTCGTACGGGTTAAATATATTATTCATCAATACCATTTTTTTGCCCAAGCCCATAGTGATATGCATAGCCATCGTAACCTGTGTTACTACCAAATCGCATTGATATACCAAATTGATGAATTGTTGCAAAGGGAAATATCCGAAATATATAGCTCCTGTTTTTTCTTCCAGTTCTAGGTTGCGTTCATGTTCTTGTTTGCCACCCAATATTAAAACATTATAGTTTTTCGACTGTAATAATTTAATCAGTTCTACCCATTTTTCAGTGCTCCACAGGCGTGTTACCCATCGATCGCCGCAGCCTGTATTTAGCCCTATAGTTTTTTTACTTTTATCGAGTTGCCAGCTATATCCTTTATCCTCGTGGTTATCGAGCAAATATTTTTCGTTAGTATAAGTATATCCGCAAATTTCAAAAATCTCTTCGGGATAGCTTTTGGTATTGGCTTGGCTCACATCATCGAACAAACCTGTATCAAATTTGTGTTGGGCCAAATCATTATAGGGTTGTATCACACCGTCTTTCAATATAAAACCGTGTTTGGTTTTGGAAGCAATGGTTTGCAATAAGGCCCCGGCTTCTTTATCTTTATCTAGGTTGATCGTAATATCCCATTCTGTATTTTGGATATATAATATATTTTTAAGCTCGAAACTTAGTATTTCATGAATCTCACTTTTGGGCAAAATATCGGGAGTAAGGGTGAGCCAAGTAATTTTACATCCTGGATATTCAGCTTTTAATTTCTGAACCAAAGGTGTTGTTCTAATCACGTCGCCCATTGCACCCAGTTTAATGATTAGTATCTTGTGCGTAACTTTTTCGTAGTAAGAGCAACCTTCGCAGTGAACTTTATGTCTCTTATGTGGGTTACAAGGTAGGTCTCCTCTAAAATGAATACAATCGGCTTGATAGAACATAATTTATATTTTGAATTTGCAAAGATATGCAGCCAACCTTTTTGGCACACGTTTCGTTACGGTGAATATGAAATATTTTTTTTAAGGCCGAAATATTTTGGTTACTTGAATTTTTATCCGTTATTTTGAATTGTCAATGACAAAACGTAGTTCATTACTGAAAATAATATTGCTGGTATTTGGCTTCGTAGCCTTTAGTCAGGAAGCAAATTCAACCCATTTAATGGGAGGGAGTTTAACCTATACATACCTCAATCAGGTAACAGGGCCTGGCGGACAGAAGATGGTTAGGTATAGAATTACACTAAAAGTATATAGAGATTGTAGTGTGATCACCAATGCCAATTTGGATGACCAGATTGAAATAGCGATTTATAATCACAATCCTAATAAAGACGAGCATCCACTTTATACTTCCACATTTCTTTCTCTTGCCACCCCCACAAAAACAATTAAGCCCCCAGCAGCCTGCAATAAAATTAGCTACTGTGTGGAAGAAGGAATTTATGAATCAACGATAGATTTACCTGTTTCGCAAAATGGTTATCACTTGGTTTATAAGCGTTGTTGCCGAAACCAACAGATAAATCTGCAATATGACCAAGGCCAAACTTATTATGTATACATCCCCAATACCGATTTAAAAAATAGTAGCCCTTATTTTACTGAACCCCCAGTGCCTTTTTTGTGTGTGAACGATACAAATGCCATTAATAATTACACCATCGACAAGGACGGTGATTCATTGGTTTATAAATTTTCTTATCCCTATAAAGGTGGAGATAAAAATAAGCCCAAGCCAGCTTCTACCAATAATTTTTACTTGAATCCATCCAATAATCCTACGGGCGACGAAACTGCTACTTTACCGCTAGTCGACTATAACTCAGGTTATTCGTTTTCGCAACCATTTGGAAATAGTGGTTATAATTCAATTAATATTAGTACAGGTTTGTGCAAATATAAAGCAACACTAAAGGGCAATTATTCCTTGGCCGTAGATGTGTTTGAATATAGAAATGGTAAGCTTATTAGTTCAGTGAGACGCGATGTGCAATTGATATTTGGAATTTGCCCACCCAATAAAGAACCTCAATATAATTTAAACGGTAGCCTAACGCCACCTAAAGGAATTGATGGTAAATACTATGAGGTTGAGGCAGGCAATAAAATTTGTTTCGATATAAAATTAACAGATACGCCTTCACAAACGGTTGATGTAGTTGTTAAAGGCGAGCCTTTGGTGGGATCTGTCAGATTAGGAACCCAGAACTTGGCTACCTGCAGCAATGTAAGCGGTACTGGTGGAACTATTACAACCACCTTCTGCTGGCAAACAGTATGTAACCAGGCAGATAATGTCCCTTATTTTGTTACAGCAACTGCTACCGATGATGGTTGCCCGCCAAAGAGTTCCATCATCAATATCTTTATAAAAGTAAAACCTATTATCGATACTGGTGCACTTAAAGGTGACACTATTGTGTGCCAGAATAAAGTGATACCCTATTATACCGATGCCAAAACTGGTTATTCTTACGATTGGACAGTGGTGAACGGTAACATCAAATCAGGGCAGGGCACTAATTCAGTAAATGTGGAATGGCCAAATGCAGGAGCGGGCAAAGTGATAGCGGTTCTTAAGAATTCTGCTGGGTGTACAAGTACGCCTACGGAGAAAGATGTGCAAATACTTCCACCGGTAATTGCAAAACCAGTTAGTGGCGATACTGCATTGTGCGAGTTTGCAACCAATAAACCATATAGTATACAAGCAAGCTCAGGTTCTACTTATAAATGGTTTGTATACAATGGGAAAATTATTTCAAATAACCCACAGAATTCAATTTTAGTAAATTGGGGTACTCGTGGCACAGGTTATGTGGCTGTTGTAGAAACCAATCAATATGGTTGTAGCAGCGACAGTATGTATTTGTTTGTGAATATATATTTCCCCAACACCGGGCCTATGAAGGGAACACAATCTGTTTGTCCCAATGTGCCAGGTGTTGAATATGAAATACCTCAAACAAGTGGGTCAACTTATTATTGGAAAATTATTGGAGGTACACAATCATCGGGCGGGAACACCAATAAAATTACCGTCGATTGGGGTAATGTGGGGCAAGGATTTGTGGAAGTATTAGAGATAAATAAATATGGTTGCGTGGGCGATACACTTATGCACCCTGTGTCAAAAGAATATACACTTAAAGGCCAAACACCCACAGGCGATACTATTGTATGTGCGTTTACCACCAAGGTTGTTTACCAAGTTAATTATACCAACCGCAGCCATTATGCTTGGCAAATAAATGGAGGTACCATTACCTCCGATAATGATAGCGGAAAAGTAACCGTAGATTGGGGTGGACCTGGTATCGCAAATATATCTTGTAAAGAGACTTCATTCGATTCAGTAAATAATTTGCCTTGTTTTGGTAGTTTTGTAAGATTGGATGTACGCATCGCTCCTTTGCCAAGTGCCAATGCCATTTTTGGCAATATGGATTTTTGTGAATCTAGTAAATTATTATTTTATCTAACAAAAGGAAATGCTGGCTCTACTTATCAATGGAGTTTAGATGGTGTAACCTTGCCGCAAACTACTGATACCCTTTCGCTCGCATTCCCGCTTGCTGGCAGTTACACACTATCATTTATCGAAACTACCAAAGATAATTGTGTGGGGCTAACATTCGATACTATTATTATTGTTCATCCCAAGCCAACTACTTTACCTATTACAGGAGATACCAGTATTTGTTACCCCAATTTTAAAAATCATGTATATAATGTTTCTGGTTTTGCAAATTCAACATTCGATTGGCGTATGCAAAATGGCAATATAAAAAATGGCCAAGGTACAAATACTATCACCGTCGATTTCTTGGGCAAAAACCCCGTATCGTTATATGTAATAGAAAGATCAGAATTTGGATGTGTGGGCGATACCATATCACTGCCACTCTATATAGATCGACCACTACTAAATATAGACTATGTAACAGTGGGCAAAATAAATGATGTAGTGAACGAAATTTATTGGACTTTATCATCGGCACCACGCTACAATTCAGTTTTTGAAATATATAGAAGAATAGCATATACAGCAGATACCTTTAAGCTTATTGGAACTGTCGAAGGCTCTATTCGCACGTACACAGATGCCAATGTGCTGGTAAATAAATCTAATTATGAATACCTTGTTAGGGGTTATGACTTATGTGGTTCACCTATTCAAACCAATATACATACTACCATACTATTGCGGGGTACAAAACCTAAACCCTACGACGATTCTCTATTTTGGACGCAATACTTTGGATGGCCAAGCGGTGTAGATGCATATAATATCATGCGTAAGTTCCCCGAAGATCCAGATTACTTAAACTACGATGCCACCTCTTTCGATACCATCAGAGAGTACAGCAATGGATTCGATAGCTACGAACAATCATATAGAATTATGGCCAGCCAATCGGGAGGAAATTATATATCTTGGTCAAATAAAGTCATCTTTAATTTTGACCCCGCTTGTTGGATACCCAATGCCTTCACGCCCAATGGAGATAATTTGAATGATTTTTTTGAATTAAAAGGTGGTAGCCTCAAAACATTTGAGATTAATATTTATAACCGTTGGGGCGAACATTTATTTACTTCCAATTCGCTCAAAACTAGTTGGGATGGTAAATTCCATAATGCTGATTGTCCTGTGGATGTGTATGTATATGTAGTCAAATTTTGGGGTTTCGACAATGTACTTCAATCTAGCACAGGCGAGATTCATCTGATACGCTAGTTTTTCAATCCAGCCACCCTCTCAGATGTATGCCGCACACAAAGGAAATACTTATGCTCTGCCATGTTTTCGGAGTTCGCATTGCCACCAACGCTACTGGTCATCGGGATGCACACAACAGTTTACTATACTAGATTTCAATTAGTTCAAATTCTTTAACCTCATATTACTTTTGCCCCTATGATTAAACGCGTAGCAAAAATATTTTTTTCTTTATTATTTGTGTGGTCTTGCGGCACAGCACAGCCTATTTCCGACGGTGGAACTCAAAATAAAAAAGCCCTTAAAAAATTTAATGAGGCTCTAGCTGGTATCGATACCAAAAAGCCTGTAGAGCTCATCAAAATGCTCGATGACGCCATTGAAAAAGATCCCCAATTTATTGATGCTTATATGCTGAAGGCAGGGATTCTGGCCGAGAATAAAAAATATGATGATGCCATCTCAGTTTTTGAGAAAGTATTGACGATAAATCCCGACTATGCGATGGCATATTATAGGTTGGGTGAGACACAGAGTGAGTTGGGCAATTTTGAAAAGACCCGAGCTGTGTTAGAAAAGTTTTTAGCGTATCCCAAAAATCCTGAAGCTAGAATTAATGTAGCGAAGAGGTTATTGGCCAAGGCAAATTTTGCTATCAATGCCATGAAAAACCCAGTAAAGTTCGAACCTGAGAACTTAGGTCCAAATATTAATACCCAATACAAAGATTACTTCCCCAGCTTCACTGTAGATGGCAAGCAAATGATATTTGATAGAAATGTAAATGGCAACGAAGAGTTTTATATATCGCAAGTTGATGGCAAAACATTTACTCCAGGTAAATTATTGCCCGCCCCTATGAACAGCAATCAACGCCAAAGCTATCCCAGTTTTACTGCCGACGGCAAATTTGTTTTTTTTGCACGGTTTACAGCGGGAGGTGGTGAAAATTGTGATATATGGTTTTCGCATTTTAATGGTTCGGTATGGGAGAGCCCTACAAATTTGCAAGGTCCGATAAATACCCTTGCTTGGGAATCGCAACCATGTATTAGTGCCGATGGAAGAACTTTATACTTCCTCAGCAACAGAAAAGGTAGCATTGGGTATTCTGATATATACGTAAGTAAATTTGGTGAAAAAGGTTGGTCAGTTCCAGAAAATTTGGGACCCGGTATCAACTCAGTGGGCGAAGAAGAAGCACCTTTTATTCATCCCGATGGTAAAACATTATACTTCTCTTCATCTGGTCGCATAGGCATGGGCGAAAATGATATATTTATGAGTCGCTTAAGTAAGGATGGCAAATGGGGGGAAGCAGTCAATATGGGCTATCCCCTCAACTCTACCAAAGATGAACGATGTATGATAGTAGCTGCAAATGGTATTGATGCTTATATCACTACCGATAATTTGAAAGGCTATGGCGATTGGGATATATATAAATTCACCCTCGACCCTGCCTATCGGCCACAGCAGGTTACTTATGTAAAAGGTACCATAGTGGACGATAAAACAAGTAAGCCTTTGGGAGCACTTATAGAGGTGTTTGATTTATATACCAAAGAAAGTTATTATATATCCCGCTCCAATTCATCAAATGGGCAGTTCTTTGCCTGCCTGCCCACGGGGTCTAGTTATATGTTTAAAGTTCAAGGAGAAGGATATTTATTTTATACAGAAAATTATTCTTTCCCAAACTCAAACTCCGTTCAAAAACCCGAACAGCTTTCTATCCGTTTGCAAAAACTAGAGATCGGAAGTAGCTTAAGATTGAACAACGTATTTTTTGAAACCGATAAATTCGATTTAAAACCCGAATCATTTACCGAGCTCAATTTGGTAGTAGACCTGCTCAAGAAAAATCCCAAAGTAAAAGTAGAACTCGGCGGCCACACCGACTCCATAGGCAGCAAACAATTAAACAAAACTCTCTCAGCCAGCAGGGCAAAAGCAGTATATGATTATTTGGTGGGCAAAGGAATCCCCGCCACACAACTCACCCACAAAGGCTATGGCGACACGGTTCCCTTCACCTCAAATAAAACCGAGGAAGGACGGAAGATGAATAGGAGGACGGAAATGAAGATTGTGGCGATTTAAGGGAGGAGGTACTTGCCATATTGCAGTATTAGGGTGCTTAGTATTTGATAAGGAAAAAAGGTTGCCCTCGCTAAGGCATTCGGTTCTCCCCGCCAGCTTGCAGGGCGATCGGGATTGTTTCAGAATCTGGATGCAGCATAGCTATTTGTTTTATTATCAGTTTGGAAACTACTATCCCCTCTTTATCCCTCCGCCTTCGGCGGATAGAATTTGTAATTCAATTTTATATAAAATTGAATTACACTCTCTACAAATTCTTAATCGATTCAGCAGTTCTAATTCTGAATTTGGGTTTAGGGTTTGATTTTTTATTAGACCTCTTTCATAATTGAAAATTGTAAAGTCCAGCAATCAGATTAAGTCTCAGGTTATATTTCTTTCTTCTGTTCCTATATTTTCCAGCAATAATTCTGAATATTTTCAAACAGCGAATTATGTTTTCAACCAAAACTCGGCTTGATGAAATTA
>JAWXAU010000169.1 GCA_034439655.1 Bacteroidota bacterium
AAATATGACTGATTCATGTCGTCTGATAAATAATTAATACAATAAAAATTAATTAGTTTTGAGAACAATATACATTGCAAGTAACACAAATCATCTATACTATTAGTATTTGATGTTATTGTTTGCAGTGTTTTCATTCCTGCAGAATTGTTTCGCATATCTATAGCTGAAACAATTCTATTCTTCCATCTCATTTTTTGAATTCTTGTTATCCATATTTTGGGATGTGAATATATTGCCTTCAGTTTATTTGGCGTTAAACCTTCGCTATTAATTGATTTCCCTTCTGCAACAAAATTTGCTTTAATATCTGCAGGTATTACCATTCTATAATCTCCCTTTAGGCTTTCTTTGATATTATATTTACTTCCTTCTTCTCCTCGAGATAGCTGATAATTACTTAATAATCCAAGTCTTGGATATTTTTCAATTTTCTCAATTATATCTTGTTCGAACTTTGAAGCTTTATAGCCCACAATCATTTTTTCTTTATTTGCCCAAATGCTTTGCTCTATTAAAGTATCTGCATCCCATTCAGATTTCCCAAAACAATCCAACCTTTCTTCTGCAGAAACCACAAATCGACTTATTTTTTTTTGTTGTATAAATGTGTTTTTTTTAGGGCTCGATTTATTAATAAAAAATATACAACACCAAGTATCCCTAACTTGAGAAAAAACTGGCCCTGTTTCAATTAATTCATAAAATGAATAATTAAGAAATATGTATTTTCGAAATGAATAGAAATCATCTTTACGCAAAAAAGTATCTGGTGTAATAAATCCTAGAACGCCACCTTGCCGTAATATTGAAAGTGCTCTTTCAGTGAAAGCAGAATATGAATCAAAACTGCCATCATACGCAGAAATATAATTTGTTCTAATATACCAAGCAGTATCTTCAGTAAACTCTGCACCCCAAGGTGGATTTCCAATCACAACATCAAATCCTCCTTGGTCACCATAATTTAATTCTGATTCTTTTGCTATGCCACCTAGTTTTTTTATAAGTTCATTAGCTTTATCTTCTTCGTCTTTTGCCTGTTTCAGAATTCTTTTATTATGATATTTTATTTCTGTATCAATATTGGGTTTAGAGATTTTAAACACTTCGGGAAAAGCTTTTTTCCAGTTGAATGGTTTTATTTTTTTTTCGCCGCCAAAATCTAATTGTGCGTCATAATAATCAGTATCAATTAAACTGTTTCCATCTTTTATATTACTATCGAGCGTGGGCAATACACGCTCGTTAAACATACTATGCTGGGTGGCTATGCTTGCTTCGGTTTCGCCTTCCATACATTTTAGTAGTAGTGATAGTTTGGTTACTTCAACTGCATTTACATCTATATCGACCCCATATATATTATTAAGAAGTATTTGTTTTTTAATTGATGTAGTTAATGCCCCTGTGGGTGTTAGTGCTTTATCTTTTTTGGCTTCAGCAGATTTTTGTATATAATAATCTTGATGATACCGTAATAGATAATCGAATGCCCCAATTAAAAAACTGCCACTGCCACAAGCGGGGTCCACAATTTTTATTTTTGATATATCTTTGGGTGCTTTATTATCGATAAGTTTGCCAATTGTATTTTTTACTATATAATCGACTATATATTGTGGGGTATAATACACACCGCCTGCCTTGCGTACTTCAGGTTTCTCTTCTATGTAGGCACGATGAGCTTTGTCTATTTTAATTTGCTTGCCAAGGAATTGTTCATAAGCACTTCCTAAAATTTCAACTGGTAGAACAGAGAACTCATAAGGACTTTCGGGATAATATAATTCGTTTATAATGGTTTTGACAACCTTATTATCAACCTTTATATCTTTGCTTATAGAGTCTTTCTTAAAATCGAATAAACCTGAGTTATATTTATCATCGGCTAACTTAAAAAAGTGAAATAGATTTTGATAATAATCGCCTTGCTTAATTGCTTGCTGCATGGCTCCATAAGGTTCAACTCCTCTGTCTTCTGCTATTCGCAGAAATATAAGACGGTCGATAGTTTGTTGTACTACAAAATTAAGTTCATCCTCGTCTAATTCTTTGTTATTCCAACTAATACTTGTAGCGAGGTAGGTACGCCAACTATCGAGCGATTGCAAAAATGCTGTATCGACAGTGGCGGTGCCTTTTTTATTAGCATTGCCTAAAATGAACTTATCAAAACTACCTTTAAGTACACTTTCTTTGCTAAAAGTATTCCATAGGAAATCAAATTCTGTGAGATAATCTTTATAGGTTAAATATTTAATACGTGCTACTGATGCTTTATCAGTAGGCTTGGGTTGTTTGGTACAATCGTAAACTGCCAATTCTTCAAAATCAGTAACTATACTTACAGCTAATTTTGCATTCCATCCATACCTACGAACTTGGTAGGCAGGTATTATATCATTTTTTATAAAAATACTTGGTTTTTTTGCTTCGACAAAAAATAATCTTTTGGTGCCTGATAAGCGAAATGAATAATCGGGGGCCTTGGTAGCCTTGCCTATTTTTACTCTGTCTTCGTGTATTACTTCTCTATAACTTTCAGCATAACCATTTTCATTATCAATATCCCATCCCAAAGCTTTAAAGAAAGGGTCAATAAAGTCACGCCTTGTAAGTGTTTCGTTATATTCAGTTTTCTTATATGAATTGTATTGTTCATCAAACCTTTCAACGAGTTGTGCTATCTTTTTGTATGCTGTTTCTTTCGTTTGCATTTCGGCTTCAAATGTAATTTCGCATTTGTTATGAATAGCCAAAAGTTATGAATAGTTTTATTAACAATGGACTATTTTACTTTATATTATTTAAATGCTACTTTTATTATAATAAATTAGCTTCTTCTTTCGCAAATTTAACAAATACGCAACGCACAACCATGGCCAAATTTGTCAAATCCACCAAACCAAGACAATTAACAATACCCTGTGGATATTTGGCTTAGGGTAGTGGTAAACTTAGCTTTATATAAGGTTAACTTTGCACGCCTTGCCGTAAGTCCATGTCAGCCCAAAACAGTAACAAACAATTCACGTTCTTTATTATATTCACCATCGTGGGGTTTATATTTTTGTTGCGGCTGTTCTACCTACAGGTGCTTGCAGATGAGTATAAAGAGTTTGCCAAAAACAATACGCTGCACAACGTTACCCAATACCCTTCTCGTGGCTTAATACGTGACCGTAAAGGTGAGCTGATGGTGTTCAACAATGCCATATATGACCTGATGGTGATACCTGGCAAATGTGCGGGAATTGATACCATAGAGTTTTGCCGATTGCTGAGTATTGACAAACAAGGCTTTTTGCAACGCTATGATAAGATGCGAAAATCGAAAGGATTTAGTATGCAGCGTAGTCAGGTTTTTGAAAAGCAAATCACGCCAGAAACATTTGCAGCGTTTCAAGAAAAACTATATGATTTCCCAGGTTTTTTTATTGAGAAAAGAACGGACAGAAACTACCGAAACAAATCGGCCGCCCATGTATTGGGTTATATAGGCGAGGTAAATGATAGTGATATTGCACGCTCAGGCGGTTATTATAGACAGGGCGATTTCATTGGTATCAGTGGCATTGAGCGTGCTTATGAAGAAAAGCTGCGGGGCAAAAAAGGTGTGCGTTATGTATTGGTGGATGCACTGAACCGCGAACAGGGGAGTTATAAAAATGGAGAGTATGATACCCTGCCCATTACCGGAGAAGATTTATATACTACGCTAGATGTGAAACTGCAATTGCTGGGCGAGAGTCTGCTGCAAAATAAAGTAGGAAGTGTGGTTGCCATAGAACCTAAAACAGGCGAAGTGCTTAGTATGGTAAGCAGTCCAGGGTATGACCCTAATTTATTTATAGGCAGAGAGCGGGGCAATAATTATATGAAACTATTACAAGATCCTGCCAAGCCTTTGTTCAACCGACCTATACAAGCACCTTATCCTCCGGGTTCTATTTTTAAAATTGTGATGAGCTTGATAGGGCAGCAAGAAGGTGTGCTCACACCACAAACTACTTATGGTTGCGGTGGTGGCTATAATAATGGCAGTAACCGCGTAGGTTGCCACGCACATGGTGGCCCGCTCGATTTGCGTGGTGCGATTCAGATTTCGTGTAATGCTTATTACTGCCATGTTTTTAAAACCGTAATCGACAATAATAAATATAGCTATGTTGATGAAGCCTTCAAACAATGGCGTAAGCATATAAATAGTTTTGGCTTGGGAATACGATTGGGAATAGAGTTACCGCAAGTGAGTATGGGCTTAGTGCCCAAAGTTGAAATGTATGATAAAACTTATGGGCAGCACCATTGGAAAGCAAGTACTATTATATCATTGGCCATCGGTCAAGGTGAGCTGGGAATAACGCCTTTGCAAATGGCAAACGTTACCGCCATATTGGCCAATAGAGGTTATTATATAGATCCACATATTGCCAAACATTTTGGAAAAGACAGAAAACCATTAGAGCAGTTTACCAAAAAGAATTATACTACCGTGAACCGTGAGTATTATGATGTGGTGGTAGAGGGTATGGCCGATGTGGTAAAGGGCGGAACAGGTACTGTCGCACAAATTACAGGGATTGATATATGTGGTAAAACAGGAACTGCACAAAATCCACATGGAAAAGACCACAGTGTATTTATAGCTTTTGCTCCCAAAGATAATCCCAAAATTGCGATAGCGGTGGTGGTAGAAAATGCAGGTTTCGGGGCGGAGTGGGCGGCACCTATCGCCAGCCTGATGATGGAACAATACCTAACAGATACCGTAAAGCGACAAGCCATGAAAGAACGCATGGAGAAAGGAAACCTAATGCCAAATGTATTGCACGAAAATGCCCCCAAAGACGCAAGCAAGGACGATAAAAAAGACCCAAAAAACAAGAATAATAAAGACAAGAAACAAGCGATACTAAATCAGAAATTGAAACCGAAGAGAATATAGTTGATAGTAAACAGTAGCCAGTAATCAGTAGTCAGTAGCTGACGCCGAATGGAACTGCTTACTGACCACCGACTACTGATTACTAATTACTGACCACTGACCACTGATTACTGCCCGCCGCGGCGGGCTGATTACCGCTTACTGACCACTGTTTACTGTTTACTGACTACTGACCACTGACTACTGTTTACTGTTTACTGGACCACTGATTACCAATTACTGCTTACTAATTACTGACCACCGACTACTAATTACTAATTACTGACCACTGATTACCAATTACTGCTTACTAATTACTGACCACCGACTACTAATTACTAATTACTGACCACTAATTACTAATTACTGACCACTGATTACTAATTACTAATTACTGACTACTGATTACTAATTACTGACTAAAAAAATGTTCGACGCCACCCCACAAGAAAAAGAAATAAGCACCCAAGGCTACGACTGGGTTACTATAGGTATGTACCTGTTTTTTGTGGCCTTTGGTTTCTCTTGTATTTATGCTGCGGATTACAAACCAGAACATGCCAGTTTGTTCGATTGGAAAACAAACCATGGCAAGCAACTTATATTTATTGGCGTATCGGTGGTATTGGGCTTTATTATATTGCTGAGTGAATACGAAATTTATCCCACCTTTGCTTGGTTGATATATGGTTTTATTATGTTCCTCATATTCTCTGTTATATTTATTGGTACTGAGGTGAAAGGAGCTAAGTCGTGGTTCGGTATTGGGGGCTTTGGTTTTCAACCTTCAGAGTTTGGTAAGTTTGCGGTAAGTTTGGCGTTGGCGAGATATCTATCGGGGTATGATATAAAATTTAAAAACCTGAAAACACAATTATATTGTGCAGGTATTATCGCACTGCCTATGCTTATAACACTGTTGCAAAACGATACAGGATCGGCATTGGTATATGGGTCTTTTATATTGGTATTATATCGAGAAGGTTTGCCTGGTTATATACTAGCCATGGGTTTGGTAATGGTTATATTTGCAGTATTATCATTATTGGTAAAACCTATCATATTATGCGTGATATTGGTTACCGTTGCACTTGCTATAGTATATCTTTTCCGAAGGCAAAGTTCGTTTATATATCTTACTTTAATTACAGTTGCCATTTCTTGCATATTGGTATTCTCCGTAAATTTTGTATTTAATAAAGTATTACAACCTCACCAACGTGACCGTATCAATGTATTATTGAACCGCGAAGTAGATTTGAAATCGGTGGGATACAATGTGCACCAAAGTAAAATTACGATTGGCTCAGGAGGCTTGCTAGGCAAAGGCTACCTGGAAGGAACGCAAACCAAAGGCGATTTTGTACCCGAACAAACTACTGATTTCATATTTTGTACCGTAGGAGAAGAATGGGGATTTGCAGGCACCGGCTTGTTTGTTATATCATTTGTATATTTCCTTTGGCGACTGGTAATGATAGCAGAGCGACAGCGAAATAAATTTAATAGGGTATATGCATATTCCGTTGCTTCTATATTGTTTTTTCATTTCCTAATAAATATAGGAATGACCATTGGCGTAATGCCAGTAATTGGAATACCCCTACCCTTTTTTAGTTATGGCGGTTCATCTCTTTTAGGATTTACTATATTGCTATTTATACTATTAAAATTGGATAGTAACAGGGTGAATGAGTTGCAAAGCGTTTTTGACTAAGGAATAAGGAGCAGGAGTAAGGAGTAAGGGGTAAGGGGTAAGGGGCTTTTGCCTGATTTTGTTTTCCTAAAAATAAGGACTATGTTTTAGATAAAAATTTAATATGAATAATACATGGCTATACAAAAGTCTGCAAATATAATTGCTTGGCAACGAGCACAGGATGATGCTGTCAAAATTTATATTGCGTTTAATACCGAAACTCAATATATAATAGTCCAAAAGAAAGGGACTAATCCCGAATGCTTTCGGGATGTAGTTCGGCATTACCATTCTACAAACCAAATCCGCCACAGGCGGAGA
>JAWXAU010000170.1 GCA_034439655.1 Bacteroidota bacterium
AAGTACGGTAACTATAATACTGTCGCAACCTTTTGTGGTGCTCAAGGTATCATTATAAGTACCCGAAGTTTTTCTGTAGGTTCCTGCAATTGATATACTGTCTCCACTGCAAATAGCTGCGGTTTTGTTGGTTGAATATTTGGGGTTAACCGTAAGGACGGTAACTATAATACTGTCGCAACCTTTTGTTGTGTTTAAGGTGTCATTAAAAGTACCTGATGCTTTTCTATAAGAACCAGCTAACAATATACTATCACCGTTGCAGATGGCTGCCAATTTGCTTGTTGAATATTTTGGGTTAACCGTAAGCACCGTGGCTATAATACTATCACATCCACTACTACTAGATAGCGAATCATTGTAGGTTCCAGAATTTTTTCTGTAGGAACCGGCTATTAAAATACTGTCGCCACTACAGATAGAAGTGCTAATATTTTTTGAATATTTTGAGTTAACTTTTATGGTAATAGAATCTGAAGTACTTGTTCCACCTGTTCCGCACACATTGGCAACGGTAACTGCATACTTGCCTGACGTTTTAACTGTAATACTTTGTGTAGTATCACCATTCGACCATAAATAGGATGTACTGCTACTTGCAGTTAGCTTTACAGAATCACCTTGACAAAAAGCGGTAGGGCCACTAGGTGTTATACTTGTAGGAGCAGAATTAATTGTAATAACTGCATCGTTGGTATTGATAGCACCCGTGGTTGAAAGTGCTCTTCCATCAAGCGAATCACCAGGCGTAAGAAAGGATATCGCACCATTATTGGCTACAATAGTTCCTTTAAAAACAGAGTGATCACTAATATCAACTGCACCTTCTATTTTCCAAAACACATTACTCGATTTTGTTCCACCTATTAATGACACACAACTATAAGATGTAGTAGTAAGTGCTCCATCTATTTGTATAACAAATACAGCATCCGAATTTCCTTGTGCATCTAAAAATATAGTATCATTAAGGTGTGTTGCGGCTTTTAAACGATATACATGGGGTGTTAACACTTGGCTATTTCCGAACAGAGCTGGTTTTAATAATTCAATATCATAAGGTAATGCATTGAGTGAATCATATAATATATTCAAATCTGTTTTTGCTTGAGCAGTGGACGTATCTGGTGTTGAATGTAATTTACCTGTTATTTTAGAGGTATCAAAACCCGTAATTGACCCGTTGTTTGTTCCCACATCGCCTACTATATAAGTAGTACCTGTATTTGTCATTGCTCCATCTTCAGTATATAACGCATAACATGCAGTGGTACCCATATTAGGTGCTGTAGGTCCTGTGAGCACTTTGCTTCCACAACCAATAGGAATACCTGCTGTAACACTTGTTACTGTAACTGCACCAATAGTAGTTAGAGCTCTTCCATTAAGTAAAACTCCTGAACCAAGTGTGATTGCACCTGTAGCTACAATACTACCACTAAATGATGAACCCGTTGCAATACCAACGGCACCAGTAATTTGCCAAAATATATTACATGCTTTTGCACCATTTTTTAATTGGACACTGGAACTTGCAGCAGCAGAAAATGCACCACTCATTTGAAATACCCAACAGGCACTAGAATTGTTCTGAGCATCTAATATAAGAATACCAGTTAGCGTTGAAGCTGCTGGCACATAATATACACCTGGAGTGAGTGATTGGCCACCCCCCATTCCAACTGCGATAGAATCCGTTGGCGATTGAGCTCCTAAATTATTATAGGCAAGCGTGGTATAATAATCGGCAGAATCGGTAATGGCATTGCCATTATGCATCTGTCCGTTCACATTCCCAAAACCTGTAGTAGCCCCAGAATTTGTTCCCACATTTCCTGTAATCTGCGATAAGCCAGTATTACCTATTGCACCGCTGCCTGTGAAAAGGACAAAGCTACCAGCTACGCCTAGATTGGGGGGAGTTTGACCAAACATAAATGTTGGCGTTAAAAATAATGACAGTGCGATTACTGCATTATATAAGTTTTTTTTACTCATAAGCTTTTGCTTTTTTAGAAGTTTGTGTTCGCCACAGCGAAGAAAGTTTTTCATGATATTGTTATTAATTATTATGGTTTTTTAATCTCGGTACAAGATTAGTTTGTTACAATAGGGGGGGCGTTACATACTGACGGGAATATGTTACATAATTCACAGTTTTGAAAAATGCATGATAACAATACTCACTATAAAATGGACTAAGAAACCAACGGAGTCGTGATTCTAGCCCTATAATAATCATATAGCAGATTGACTACAATAAAACCTAAAGGTGGGCTGAAAAACTATTGAATAACAATCTTCTTACTATAATGCTTATTACTGCTCGAGGCAGTAAGTATATACATTCCGCTAGTAAGGTTATTATTAAGCGTAAAATAATAGCTTTCCTTATCTGCTATTACCATTGCCGAGTAATGGGTTCTTCCAATCATATCTGTCAAAACTACTAGGTATTCAGTCGCCTTTACACCTGTAATTATCACATTTATATTATCAGACAGAACTGGATTTGGAAATACATTTAATCCAATGTCAAAAGCTGAAGAAAAATTAATCGATATAATTTTTGAATATTTATAGTCTTCATTAAAATCGGTTTGTTTAAGACGATAATATGAAATGCCTAAACAAGGATCTATGTCCATGGCTGAATAATTTTGTATTTGATTACTATTACCAAAGGAAGGTATGATGGCAAGAGTTTCAAAATAAAGGCCATCAATAGATTTTTCAACAGTATAATAATCATTATTGATTTCGGAAGCAGTTATCCATTTAATTTCAATAGCCCCATTATTTGCTATCGCAGTAAAATTTAATAATTGAATAGGCAAGGGGATATTAGCTTCATTTGATGTGAGACCAATTGCCCCGTTAGTAGTTAGTGCTCTTCCGTCGAGGACAACACCTGTACTTAACGTGATTGCTCCTGTCTTTGCTACTATTGTTCCTTTAAAAATAGAATACTCATCTATATAGACAGCACCATTTATTCTCCAAAAAACATTCTTTGCTTTCGCTCCATTGAGTAAAAATACGTGCGAATAGGTACTTGTTGTAAATGCACCATCAATTTTAAATATAAACATTGCATTTGCATTACCCTTTGCATCTAAATAAATTGAATCTGTAAATGTGGTAGCTGCATTCAAATAATAGATATAAGGTTTTAGCACCATGCCTTTACCAAATTGGGCAGGTTCAGCTAACTGCGAATCAGCCGTAAGACTGTCGAGATAATTATATAATATATCTAAATCATTTGCTGCTGCATCTGTTGTCGAATCGGGAGTAGCATGTATTGTGCCTGTAACATATTGCGAACTGAAACCAGTAGCGGATCCACTATTGGTACCCACATCGCCAGTAAGATAAGAAGTGCCTGTATTGCTCACTGCTCCGCTCGATGAGAATATCACAAACTTGGCGGTAGTGCCAAGATTAGGTGAGGTTTGAGCAAATATAATTGTCGGAATTAGAAATAAAACCAGCGATATTATTAAAGTATATAGATTTATTTTCACGGTAAATATTAATTGAATAATTAAGCAACAAAGTTGCGAACATTTAAACCATAAGACCTTACATATATATTAAAATATGTTATATATATCACTTGTTCCCGGTTATATATAATGCCGTTACAACTAACTAGTGGTTATCAGTTTTCTTACAAACTCTTATTCTTGACCACCTTCTTTTCTATATGCTCAACTTCTTGCATAAAATTCGCAATTCTTATATCATTATTTGGCCCATAAGCATCTATAAGTGTCCCCTTTTCGCCATTATAAGTTTCAATAGCAAATACGATAGCATTATCAGAAGGGTTAGATTCACCTTCGAAACGATAAAAGTTTACCACTTTAACTTGTTCCGGCAAATAAATTCTTTCTGTAGTAAGTGATTGTAGACCCAGCGATGTTGCCTTAAACTGTGTTGAAAAACCTACTTTATCTAACGTATCTAGACATGAGATCATAGTACTCATTTCTCGTTTGTCATTCGATGGATTGTGCATCATACTTAAGATATAATATAAAAATTTTTTCATTTATTTATTACTTCCATATCTTCCAATGGATAATTACCTGTGTTAAGTGTAAAGTTATATTCCTGAAAATGCGGTATCAGTTCTCGTATAAAATCGGCATTCAACTTAAATTTCTTTACTGGTATTTTTTCAGTACGAATCGTGCTATTTTCCATGCGGTCTTTATCAATGGCAAACACAGTTACATTGGTTTCTTTTCCATAATGTGCTTTAACCGCCAATACTTCAAATCGATCTGGATTATAATTTTCAATATGTTCCGCACAATAATTATTAAAGGTACTTTCAGGTTTAAATTTAATGGATATCACACCTACTAAATCATCTTTTATTTGGGTATCAGGACTTAATTGCATTGTATTATAATTTTTAATGTTTGTTAATAATGAGGTGCTTTATTTAACCTTATCTGGAAAATGTGTTACAATACCCATATAAAGCATGTCCGACATTTTCAATATTTCTTCATGCACTTTATCATAAGCCTGCACATCTGCGGCATAATTTTTCTGCTGGCGTGCTAGTGCTTCGTCGGTTGTTAATTTAAGATGTTCATGCATCATAGTTTTCATTTCATCCAATTTCCAATTTGGGTTTGCACCACATAAAAATGCTGAAATTTCATCGGCATTAACATACCATTTTTTAATAATATCATCGATAGCGGTCTTATTGTTTGCTTTTACAGCTTTAAGTAAATCACCTGATTGTACTATATGTGTATGAAGAAGTTCAGTCAATTTTTTGCCTGCCTCATCGCCATAATATGGTTTAATGGCATTACCAATATCATCTTGGTTTTTCAATAAACGCTTGAGTGCTTCATCTTTTCCTGGCAAATCATCAATAATATTTAAAATAACATTTCTTGTCCAAGTAACGTGGTCTTCCCATAGTTTACGCATTGCAATTTTGAGATTTGCTTTAGCAGAGCACTTCGCTTCATCCAACTCAGTCTTTTTCTCTGCTGGCCCCTTTTTGCTAGCTGTTGAGCTATTGCAGGCAAAGATAAAAAGACTCCCAACAAATGAGCTTGCAAGCACAAATAATGTAATCTTTTTGTTTAAATTTTCCATTTTGTAAAAATATATTTATTCGTTGTATATTATAGTATTATTTGTCTTCCTCTAGATCGTTATGATCGTCTCCGCCTAAACTATAATAATTATTCTCCTCATCTTCGCTTCCTATATTTTCTTGCTCATCATCCAATTCAGAGCCTGGTACGTCTAAATCGCTTCCGCTTAAATCTTCCTCAAAGTCTTTTTCATTCCTTCTTCCTTTTTTCTCTTCAGATATTTTAACTTTTGATCCGTCATCTGTATTGAGATTCTCTTCCTTATATTTCTCAAATATATCATCTTCTGGAGGATAAGCTGGGTAGCCTGGAAGGATATTTCCTTCTTGTTCCTTATCAGTATTTGTAGGCATTTTTTAAAACTATTATAAGTTATTCAGTACAGCAAAAATGAATATATTCACCTTTATAACCGTTATACAAATAGTATTATAAGTTGTATAATTCACGGTATCCTAGATATTATATTTCTTTTAATTATTTAAACCCTTGTTTTAATAATCTGTTCTAATTGATTTGCCGAAACTACACCCGATTGACGCCATTTTACTTGGCCGTCCTTAAATAAGATTAAGGTGGGTACGCCCAATATTTTATAGGTTGATGCCAATGTCGGATTTTTATCTACATTTATTTTTATAATTGTAGCATTTTCTCCTACCATCACTTTCAGGTCATCGAGAATAGTAGACATCATTTTGCAAGGGCCACACCATTCTGTGGAGAAATCTACCAATACTGGTCGTCCAGAGTTTATTGTCTGTTGAAAACTTGCCATCTTTTTGCTTTCTAAATTAATTATTGTATTTCAAGCTTCCGATTTTTATTAACTATTTACAGGAATTCAATAAAAATCACAGATGCGAAAAATGTTTTCTCACGAATGAATGCTGTTGGTTCTCCGTCATTTTATCTGCTGGCAAAATATCAATTTTTACTTTTTCAAAACGATGGTCTGCTCTCAAAATATTAAGCAATTCAACCTTTGCATCAGTAGGACCAAAGAGTAGTACCTCATTATAGTCTTTAATTATATTACCTAAATTTTTATAATAATCTGCTTGCTGATGCTGTTCTTTATTATGCATCAGTTGTTCACTTTTGTTCAAACTCGCTTCTTTTTGTTGTTGTGTAAATTTCGATTCGAGAATCGTTGTCTCAATGGGATCTGCTGTAAATTCCATGATATGAGCGTTTGAATGATCCATCCAAATTCCCAATTTTTTTTGTATACTCATTGATATAATTGTTTATTTTAATATATTAATTATTGTGCGGTGTATCCGCCATCTATTGTATAATAAGAACCTGTAACAAACGACGATTTTGAAGAGCTTAACCACAGTACTAATTCTGCAACTTCTTCGGCAGTGCCTAGTCTTCCCATGGGGTGTAACTTCGCCAATCCATCTAAGGTAGCATTGTCAAGTGTCTTGGTAAGTAATGGTGTAACTATATATCCCGGTCCTACCGAATTAACACGAATTTTCTTATCAGCATATTCTAATGCAGTAGTTTTGGTAAGTCCCACCACACCATGTTTTGCTGCTACATAAGCTGGCGAACCTTTTGTGCCCACCGATCCTAATATAGATGCCATATTTACGATACTACCACCTCCCGATTCGAGCATAGCAGGTATTTGATAGCACATGCCATAAAAAACCCCTGATAGATTAATACTGATTAATCTATCCCAAGAGTCTATTGGATACTCGCCTGTGGGAGCTACATATCCTCCAATACCTGCATTATTACAGGTAATGTGCAACCCTCCATAATGGTTAACAGTTTGTTCAACGAGTGCTTGGTGGTCGGTCGATTTTGAAGTATCGGCTAATATTAAAATAGCTTCTCCGCCTTGTGCTTTTATTTGCGACACAGTTTCATTTCCACCCTCCGCATCGATATCCGACACCACTACCCTAGCACCTTCCGATGCAAATAATAGTGCCGTTGCTCTGCCAATTCCTGAACTTGCACCTGTAACAATCGCTATTTTATCTTCTAAATCTTTCATTTCTATTTTTTAATCTTATGTTTCATTCTCTCAATTAGCCTGTCATTCTTCCTTTGTCATCCTGAGCCTGTGGAAGGATTGTCGAAGAATCAGAATTTATAATACAAAGCCGTTTCGCCAGTTAAATTAAGTTGCGTAAAGTTATTATAACTCGCAAGGCCACCCATGAGGTTAAATCCTATTCGCTTCGAGATAATAAATTCCATTCCGAATCCTAAACCATTATTAATATATAATTCCGAGAATTCTTGTGCTACAGGGTCAGTCTTAGTAGGATCGTAGATGAAATTTGTATAGGAATTATAATATAGATGATTGCCCTGATACAAATATAAATTTGACATTTTATTATCGATTAATTTATATAAAAATGTAACACCTACACTATATCTATCTACTTCTTTATTATGATAGGGAGCAAAATTAATTTGTACGCCAAACTTGTCGGGAAAATATCGATATGAAATACCATACCCTGTTGTAAAACCAATCCCTGCCCCAATTCCATGCTTGAATTTTTTAATAGGTTCTTCTTTTGGCAAGTCTTGCCCAAACAATGTTATATGATTTAGGAACAAGAGACATGTTAAACTTAAAATAATTTTCATAATGATTTTTAATTATTAAAATTAATCCATTTCTGGAACGGTATTATACAAGTCGGAAGGAGGTGTAAACTCATGTGGTTGTGTGCGAGGCGTCTGCTCAGGCATCTCCCAATCCTCCCCATGCGGGTGTTTACGAGGCACTTGTTCTTCATGCTTTGCCAGTTGTTTTTGAATTTGGTTCACATCTGCTATTGCTGATGTTTTCTCGAAAGCAATCGGTATTTCGTTTTCAGTTTTGTCTGTTTTCATAGGAGTATTTAAAAATTGATTTGTCCGTGTCGCAACAGCCAAGGCTTAGCGAATGTGTTTATCTATTTTGTATGCTTAGGTATATCGTGCTCTAATATTTTCTTTCTGTCTAAATATTCTTCCTTGTTTATTTCACCCAAAGCAAAACGTTTGTGCAAAATATCAAATGGTGTATCTTTCTTTTTTCGCTGACCAGGAATATCATAAGGTATGGCAAAAATCCAAAATAATAATACAATCCAAATGCACCACCACACAAGATGCATCCCAAAATATTGATAGCCGTAATCGTTCATATATATTTATACTTCTTAAATAATACTGCAAAGGTGGATGGATATATACAGGACTATATTACACAAATTAACTTTTTAGTTACATATATCACATATTTATATTTCGCAAATTTGAATTTACTTATAAACTTTTGCTTTAATTATTTTTTCCAATTGTGGAGCAGAAACAAGCCCCGACTGTCGCCATTTTACTTCCCCTTTGTTAAATAAAATTAAAGTAGGGACACCCAAAATTTGATATCTTGAAGCAGCCTTAGGATTTCTATCCACATCCACTTTAAGTATAGTGGCATTATCTCCTACTATCTCTTTTAACTCATCAAGAATGCCAACCATCATTTTGCATGGTCCACACCAATCGGCTGAAAAATTGACCAATACAGGTTTCTCAGCATTTATTATTTCATTGAAAGAAGACATATTGATTTTACTGTTTTTACTACTTGTTTTTCTAATCACAAAATGATGAAAGCCGATTATAATTATATTATATCTAATTACTAAATGTAAAATCCTAAAAAGCAATGACTACTCATACAAGAATTTATAAGAATCAAAGGAATAATTATTATCGTTAGTTGGGGTTTCAATTGCAACAGGCTTAGCATCCTCCTTTATACGCTCAATAGGTGCTTGCCTACTATCGTCATCTTCTCCAAAAGGATTTTCAGCGGCTAATTGTTCGCTATTTTGAGGGGCTTGATTTTTTTCTCCAGAGGGATGGGTGCTGTTTTCCGATTTTTCGCTTTTCATGATGGTGTATATTTAATTATTGTTAGTATAATTTTGTGCTAAACTGAGGTTACTTAATTGGGATTTTCGTTATAGTGGTGCTAAAATATGTAGGCAAATAAATGGTAACTTGATGGCCTTAATTTTGAATTTATATATGCAAAGATGATTGCTTGTTATTTTAAAAGTATTACATAATTCTGGGAAAATTTTACATAAATCCCATTTAAAATATTGGGCAGTGCAGCGAAAATGAAAATAAATTCGCATATTAAATTTGAATTACCTTTGCACAATCATAAAATATTAATATGCAACATGAAATATCGTACTGAAAAAGACAGCATGGGCGAAGTGCAAGTGCCTGCCGAAAAATACTGGGGGGCACAAACAGAACGCTCTAGAAACAATTTTAAAATCGGCCCCGAGGGCAGCATGCCCGTTGAAATAATCAGGGCTTTCGGTGTACTCAAAAAATGTGCGGCTTTAGCAAATTTTAAATTGGGAAAATTATCAAAAGAAAAATGCAATTTGATAACAAAAGTATGTGATGAAATTATTGCGGGCAAACTCGATCATGAATTCCCATTGGTAATATGGCAAACAGGTAGTGGCACCCAAAGTAATATGAATGTGAACGAGGTGATAGCCAATAGAGCCCAAGTAATAAGTGGCGGCAAGCTCAACGACAAAAATAAAATTTTGCACCCCAATGACGATGTTAACAAATCGCAATCGAGCAATGATACCTACCCCACAGCTATGAGCATCGCAGTATATATGCAAGTAATTGATTATACCCTTCCGGGCATTCAAGCACTTAAAACCACAATTAAACACAAAGCCCGTGAGTTTAAAAATATCGTAAAAATTGGTCGCACGCATTTAATGGATGCAACACCATTAACACTCGGACAAGAGTTTAGCGGCTATGTGCAACAATTAAGAATGAGTGTGAAAGCTGTTAATAATTCCTTGCCGGGAGCAGCAGAATTAGCATTGGGTGGCACAGCAGTGGGCACAGGTTTGAATGCTCCCGAAGGATATTCGAAATTGGTAGCACAGTTAATAGCAAAAGAAACCGGACTTCCTTTTATAACAGCTCCCAATAAATTTGAAGCACTTGCCGCTCACGATGCTATGGTAGAACTTCACGGAGCATTGAAACGAACTGCAGTAAGTTGTATGAAAATAGCCAATGATATTAGATTGTTAAGTTCAGGCCCACGCAGCGGAATAGGAGAAATATTTATTCCTGAAAACGAACCTGGCAGCAGCATTATGCCGGGCAAAGTAAACCCTACACAATGCGAAGCACTTACCATGGTTTGTGCCCAAATAATGGGGAATGATGTAGCGGTTACCATAGGTGGTAGCAATGGGCATTTTGAGCTTAATGTTTTTAAACCTATGATAGCGTTCAACTTGCTTCAATCAGCCAGATTGCTAGGACAGGCATGCTTGTCGTTCAACGATAATTGTGCTGTAGGTATTGAACCCAATTACAAAGAAATAAAAAACAAAGTAGAAAACTCGTTGATGTTGGTTACTGCATTGAATAGCCATATTGGTTATGATAATGCTGCCAAAATTGCCAAGAAAGCACATAAAGAAAATATATCATTGCGTGAAGCAGCTATATCACTAAAACTAGTTACCAGTAAGCAGTTCGACAAATGGGTAAAACCCAAAGATATGGTAGGGGAAGTAGTGGTGGAATAATCCTTATTTGCTTTTGATATTTTTTGAATTGTATAATTCTGCTGAAACTATTATATACCTGTAATTTGGTTGTTGAAAGTTTTTTTATATAAAAATATTAGGATTATCATATTATTTTTAATAGTTGTCATTCTCCAAATAATTCGTATAAATAAAAATTTTTAACCCTTTTTTTACGGTCCCGCCTATTTATTGCCTTATGACAAATAATACCGAAACTCAATATATAATAGTCCAAAAGAAAGGGACTAATTTCCCCGCATCCCGATAATTATCGGGATTAAGCGGGGCATTCGGGATGTAGTTCGGCATTGCCATTCTACAAACCAATCTGCCACAGGCGGAGAGCTAATATAGTTTAAGAATTGGTATTACCTTCCCTTTTTCATAAGCTTCGATACTTTTTAAAATATCAGAATTGGTTATTTCATTAGCACCAATAGCTTTCAAAATTTTCTTACTGTCATCTATTTCAATATCTAATTTATATTTCATATTATTATATCATTTGTTTACAATGATATAAAATAAACATTATGAGGCAAAAAATATTTAAGGTTAATTTCGTTAGCTCTTCATCCATATAACCGCCTGTAACTTTTTCCCAAATTATCCGTATCAATCCAAATAAAAATCCTATAAATTTGTCACTTTAATCCCCAACACATGAAAAAAATATTTACTATCGTTTTAATTCTCTACACTGCCTATTTACAGGCACAAAAACCAAGCACAAAACTGGAAGAAAAAAAAACCGAAGAAAAGAAAGAAGCTTTGTTCAATAAAGACACTTATGGTGCTCTCAAATTCCGTAGTGTGGGGCCTGCAGTCACCTCTGGAAGAATTGTGGATATTACAGTGAACCCCAATAATAAATCGCAGTGGTATATTGCTGCTGGTGCCGGGGGAGTTTGGAAAACAGACAATGCTGGTACAAGTTTCAAACCCATTTTTGATGGACAAGGTTCTTATTCTATAGGCTGCGTAGTGATTGACCCAAGTAATGATAATACAATATGGGTGGGAACAGGAGAAAATAATAACCAACGTGCCGTAGGCTATGGCGACGGTATATATAAATCGGAAGATGGTGGAAAAACATGGAAAAATATGGGCTTGAAAACATCAGAACATATAGGACAAATAGTTGTTGACCCAGGTAATAGTAATATAGTATATGCAGCTGCTTACGGCCCACTGTGGAGTGCTGGTGGCGAACGTGGAATATATAAAACAATTGATGGGGGCACTACTTGGAAAAGAGTATTATATATATCAGAAAATACAGGCTGCAATGAAGTGCATATAGACCCCAGGCATTCCAATATATTATATGCCACGGCACACCAACGACGCAGGCACGAGTGGACATATATAAGCGGCGGACCCGAATCGGCGATATATAAAAGTGTAGATTTTGGAGAAACTTGGACCAAGCTAAGTAGTGGTTTACCTCAAGCTGATATGGGGCGTGTAGGACTTGCTATTTCTCCCGTAAATACCGATTATATATATGCTATCATAGAAGCTACCGAAGATGAAAGAGGTTTTTACCGTTCTACCGACCGTGGTGCAAGCTGGGAAAAACGCAGTGGGCATAGCACCGCAGGAAACTATTATACAGAAATTTTTGCCGACCCTTCAAATTTAGATAAAGTATATTCCATGGATACTTGGGCTGCAGTTACCTTAGATGGTGGAAAAACCTTTGGCAAAGTGGGCGAAAAAAATAAGCATGTCGATAATCATGCGATATGGATCGACAAAGCAAATGTAAAACATATATTAATGGGCTGCGATGGCGGCTTATATGAAACTTGGGATAATGCTAAAACTTGGGACTTCAAAAGCAATTTACCTATTACACAATTTTACCGTGTGAGTGTGGACAATGCTGAACCTTTTTATAATATATATGGAGGCACCCAAGATAACAATACTTTAGGCGGCCCCTCACGCACCATTAGTGCCACTGGAATTACCAATGCCGATTGGTTTGTAACCGTAGGAGGTGACGGATTTGAAACGGTAATTGATCCTAAAGATCCCAATATTATATATTCACAATGGCAGTATGGTGGACTGGTAAGATATGATAAGAAATCGGGCGAAGCTATTGATATAAGACCACAAGAAAAAGAAGGAGAATCGGCATATAAATTTAATTGGGATGCTCCACTTTTAGTTAGTAATTTTTTGAACACACGTATATATTTTGCTGCACAAAAAGTATTTAAAAGTGATGACCGTGGCAATACTTGGCAAGTAATAAGTGGAGATTTAACACGCGGCTTAGATCGCAATAAACTACCTATAATGGATAGAATATGGGGCATGGATGCTGTTGCTAAAAACCAAAGTACTTCTATATATGGTAATATTACCGCTTTAAGTGAATCGCCGCTCAATGAAAACTTATTATATGCAGGCACCGATGATGGTTTGATACAAACAACTAATGATGGTGGAAAAAATTGGAACAAAATAGAAGTATTTAATGGCGTACCTGATAAAACTTTGGTATTAAATATTACCGCATCGCAGCATAATGAAAATATTGTTTATGCTATATTCAATAACCATCGTAATGGCGATTTCAAACCTTATTTGTTAAAGAGCAATGATAAAGGAAAAACATGGTCAGGTATTTCCAAAGGCTTGCCTGAACGAGGCTCTACGTATTGCGTGGCAGAGGACCATATCAATGCAAATCTATTATTTGTGGGAACTGAATTTGGAATATACTTTACTTTGAATGGCGGGCTTGATTGGACAAAACTATCAGGGGGTTTGCCCATTACTTGTATAAAAGATATCGCTATTCAAAAACGTGAAAACGATATTGTTATTGCTACCTTTGGAAGAGGATTTTATGTATTAGATGATTACAGCATTTTGCAGAAAATTAAAGCCGATGATTTAAAAGAAACTGCACATATATTCCCTGTTAAAGACGGTATGGTGTTTAACACTTCAACCCCCTATGGCCACAAAGGAAAATCGTTTCAAGGTGAAAGTTTTTTCAATACAGAGAACCCAGCTACTGGGTCTACGATTCGTTATTATATAAAAGATGACTATAATACTATTAAAGAAAAAAGAAAAGAAGCGGAAAAAGCAAAATTCAAAAACAAATTGCCAGTTTATTATCCGCCTGTGGATTCAATCCGTTTAGAAGATAAAGAAGAAGCCACTTATATAGTTTTGGTGATTTCTGATATGCAAAACCATGTAGTTCGCAAACTAAAACAGACTGCAAAAAAAGGACTATATAGTATTACTTGGGATGGGCATTTGGAAGTGACAAGCCCCGTAAGTTTTTATACCCCCGACCCAGACAACCCATACGAAAGTGGCGAGACAGGACCAATGGCATTGCCCGGCAAATATCAAGTTCGTTTGGAATTAGTCCAAGGTTTTACCGTAACAAAACTATGCTCCGATATAACTTTTAATATTATAACATTGAATAATTCTTCCTTGGCCGTTGACAGAAATAAACTCGAACAATTCAATAATCGTTTGGCTGAATTTAGAAGAATCGTGAAAGGTGTAAATGAATATATTGGAGAAATGCATAATCGGATTAAATATATAAAAGCAGGATTGCTACAAATTGCCAATGCTGATGAAAATACACATAAACAAGTAAAGCAAATTGAAGAAGAACTTACCACTATCAGTTTATCAATGCATGGTGATGGAAGCATGGCCAGACGTGAGTTTGAGACCTTGCCTGGATTATTAGGGTCGGTAGAAAATATAGTAGGAAACTTGTGGAGTACCAGCGTGCAGCAAACTACCACGTATGAAGAAAAATTAGCCTCCTGCGAAACTAGATTCATCCCCATATATGCCAAAGTAAAGGAAGTAAAAACACTTTTGGAACAATTGGAAAAACAACTGGATAATATGAAAGCTCCGTACACTCCAGGAAGATTTCCTGAGTGGAAATAATATTTATCTAGTAGGCCATCATGCTGAATTTATTTCAGCATTTCTTACTAAATAAACAATCAGTCAAATAGATGTTGAAATAAATTCAGCACGATGTCGCAGCATCGACAAAATTTCGCGTCAGCGTCATCAGGCGTCAGCGTCATGCTGCACTTGTTTCAGCATCTCAGTAAAACAATATCATACAATAGATTCTGAATCTAGAAAGCATTTGGAATCAGAATGACGACCTACTTCAAATTAAACCAAATCCAATTTCATTTGTTTAACCAATATGAGAAAAATATACCTGGCTTTTTTGATCTTTATATATCATAATCTATCTGCACAAAATGATATACAAATAAACCCCAACCAATCTTTTTGTGGAGAAAGCAATTTAGCTGTCAATCCCACCAATGGCAATATGGTGGTGGCTTGGATGAAACTAACAGCAGTCACTCCTATCCCAATAATTTCAATGGCAGTGAGCAATAGCACCGATGGAGGAAAGACCTGGAGCAATCCCGTTTATATGCCCCATTACTTTAAAACAGGAACCTCCGCCGACCCAACTATGGCTTATAATAGTAGTGGTGAATTGTTTTTGGTATATATAGATAGTAAGCTCGCTAAAGATAGTGGCGGCGTATATATTAGTAAGTCGAGCGATGATGGAAAAAACTGGGCTGCCCCCAATAAATTAATTGATTTTAATGATGGCCCTGATATTCCGATTGACCGTCCCTTTATTGCAATTGATAAAAGTAATAATATACATAAAGGAAGAATTTATGTTACGTCTAAAAGCTATAAAGATGGTCAGAAGCCGCATCACATCTGGTATACATTTTCTGACAATAAAGGCAAAACGTGGAATCCACCCGCAGTGCTCGACACACTTTGTATTCCTATCGACCCCAATAGCAGCACAGCTTGCTACCCCGCAATAAACAGTACGGGTAAATTTATGGTGATGTACTTTTCCTATAATACTAAATATAACATATACCCTAGAATTCTAGTTGCTGAAAGCTATGATGGAATAAATTTCACATTCAATCCCGCTCTCAATTTATCTGCAATTTCAGCCATCCCTGCAACCGACAGTTTATTGCAACCTAGCATGTCGTTTACCACAAACCCTCAGGACTCCAATAATTATATGATTTGCTGGGCTGACAATCGCAATAATGATTTGGATATATATTCCATTTATACATCCGATGGAAAGAACTGGTCCACTCCTAATCGTGTAAACGATGATAATATATCAAATGGATTTCACCAAGATATGTGCTGGTCTGCTGTTTCTCCCAATGGCACCTTTGGTATAGGCTGGCGTGATAGAAGAAATAATACAAAAAATCAGAATTCAGATTATGTTATATATTGTGCAGTAAGCACAGATAAAGGTAAAACATTTCAATCAAATATTAAAATTAATCAAATTTCAGGATCTTTAATGGTACCCGTAGATGGAAATGATTTTATAGGACTTGAAGTAAGTGATAGTATGCTCATGTCCACTTGGGCTGATAAACGCAATGGCAAAAATCAATTATATTATAATAGTAAAAAGTATATAACAAATACCGCTATTGCAAATAATTTTGACATCAATAATGGTATTAGTATATATCCTAATCCTGCTGATGAAGTAATTAATATATATATAAAGGACAATAGATCAAACTATATAATTGAAATTACTGATCTGCTTGGACAGCAGGTTTACAAACAGAGTACAAGCATAAACCTCACTCCCATTTCTACAAAATCGTTCGCTGCAAAAGGAGCTTACCTTGTAAAAATATTCGACAAAAAAGGCATAGAGTATTATAGTTCGAAGATTGTGGTTCAATAACCGCTCCACGTCATTATGAGTCTTTTTTGTCATCCTGTGTTAATCGAAGGATAGGCAAAAAGTAATCTGTCTAATTAGCCTTCGATAAACTCAGAATGCCCCCTTTAAACTCCCAACATCTTCTCTATAATATATGCCAACTTAGGTTCCCCTTTAGCAGCAGCACCGAGCAAGTCTTTAATATTTGCTTTTTTAAGTTTGGGTTCATAACATAAATCAGATATAATACTTGCAGCAAAAACAGGCAAACCCATGTGTGCTGCCACAATTACTTCAGGCACGGTACTCATTCCCACACAGTCAGCTCCGATTATACGCAAGAATTTATATTCTGCACGTGTTTCTAAATTTGGGCCAGGCACACTTACATATATTCCTTTGTGTATATGATAACCTGCATCTTTCCCAATCACATAACCCTGCTCTACCATTTGCAAATCATAAGGTTCCATCATATCAGGAAAACGTGGGCCAAGTTCATCAAAATTTTTTCCTGTTAATGGATTTTCAGTTTGCAAATTAATATGATCTTCTATAATAACTATATCACCTAAATTATAATTAGGATTTAAGCCACCCGATATATTAGAAACAAATAATTTTTCTATGCCTAACATCTTCATCACCCGCACAGGGAAGGTAAGTTGCTGCATATTATAACCTTCGTAGGAATGAAAACGACCTTGCATAGCTACCACTTTTTTGCCTGCTAACATTCCAAAAATTAATTTGCCTTGGTGGGTCTCCACCGTGGAGATTTCGAAATGCGGCAGATCCTGATAATCGAATGTTTGATGCACTTCTATCTTATCAGCCAACATACCCAATCCTGTGCCGAGTATAATACCCACTTCGGGCACAAACGGCGTGCGTGTTCTTATATATTTGGTGCTGTATATTATTTTATCCATAAGAATAGTATAAAGTAGTTAGCCCGCCGCGGCGGGAATTATCAAGTACAAAAATACAGCAATTTAAGGATTTATGTACTGCTATGTAATTAGCCCACCTGCAAAATTCTGTGTTGCGTATAAAACCTACTTCGGAAATGAAAGTGCCGTGGTACTTTATATATATATAGTACAAGTGCTTAGATTATTTATACTATATATATATATATAT
>JAWXAU010000171.1 GCA_034439655.1 Bacteroidota bacterium
CCATCAGTTTTGCTCTTAAGAATATATAAATACCAAGCCATCAAAGTTTCTACAGTTTTAAACAAAAAAGCTCAGCAATAAATTACTGAGCTTCGATTGCGGAACGGACGGGACTCGAACCCGCGACCTCCGCCGTGACAGGGCGGCATTCTAACCAGCTGAACTACCGATCCGTTTTCCCAAATGTGTTATTTGGGGTTGCAAAAGTATGCATATATGGCTTCAATGCAAAATTTGTTTTCAATTTTTTTTTATAGGTTTGGTTTTCAAATACTTTTGCAATTTTGCTACCCTTTGGAAAGTTTGAAACTTTCCAAAGGGTCAACGCTTACTGCCGACGATTTTATCAGTAAACAATTTTCAAATTTATTTAGTAGCTACGCTCAAACATATAATAAGCAACAAGATAGACATGGCTCATTATTTAGCCCGAATTTTAAACGTAAATTCGTAACCGGCAAACAGAATTTTTTACCATTTCTTAAACTATAATAGTTCTCCGCCTTAGGCGGATTAGTTTTTAGAATGGTAATGCCGAACTACATCCCGAAAGCCCCGCTTAATCCCGATAATTATCGGGATGCGGGGGATTAGTCCTCTCTTTTTTTTGACTATATTGAGTTTCGGTATTACCCATCATTGAGCCCGTATATTTTTTTGTATCAAAAAACCTATCATATTGAAATATAAAGTTGGGATTGGTTTTATTCAAAACAATTGATACCAAATAAAAAAATCTTTAAAATATATTGGTATTGAGCAAAGCCAGTGAAAATTCACCGCAAAAAATAGTTTAATACCCTATTCAATAAGTGCATATTTTTGCCCTTATGAAAAAATTTTTTATTTGGTTCACTGTTATTGCTTTGTTATTTGGTGGAGGATTTTGGATATACCTCAAATTTATTGCCTCATCCAAAAGTATTGATGCCATGGCGTGTATCCCCAGTGATGCTATCTATATTATCGAAACATCGCAGCCCATCAAATCCTGGAAAAAGATTTCTGAGTCGAAGCCCTGGAATCATATCAAGACGCAAGGCACATTTGCGGAGATTTCGAAAAGTGCCGATGCACTTGACCAAATGATTAAAGACCACGATATATTGTTTAGTGTTTTTGGCGATCGTAAAATTTTTATTTCAGCCCACAAAACCAAACCCAACGATTATGATTTTTTATATGTGGTCGATTTACAAGATGCCGCTAAAATTGGTATGGTAAAAGAGGCTATAGATATGCTTTGCGAACTAGGAGGATTCACCACAAAAACTAGAGAATATAATAGTTATAAAATATCGGAAAACTTAGATCCACAAACAGGAGAAATATTATATACCTGTATTGTACAAAACCAATTGGTATGCAGCTATACGGGCAAATTGGTAGAAGCTGCTATCAATATCATTGAAAAACCCTACTTCACGCTGCAAGAAAAATTTAAAGACGTGAGCAATCGTACAGGCGATGGTTTGATGAAGTTATACCTGAATGCAGCTTTCTATGATGATTTGATTGCCTGCTACCAGCAGCCTCTCGACCAAATAAATAAAGACATCAGCAATATTATACATTATGCGGGTATGGCTGGCACTATTAGCGACGACGAAATTAAACTGGATGGAAACCTAAACATACACGATTCCATGGATAATTATTTAACCGATATGCTCCAATTTGGGAGTGGGCAATTGGGCAATAAAGAATATATAACCAACCAAGCGGCCATGTGCACCAGTTTGGGTTATGGTAGGTTTAGCGACTTCTATGAAAAGCTTGACAAAACCATGCAACTAAACGATAAAGATTATGCTACGGTGAACAGCAGTGTAAGTGCCACCGAGCAGTTTCTGGGCATTACCATACGTAAAAATATTATATCGTGGATAGGCGATGAGGTAACCTATATCACACTTTCGCCAAACGATTCTGTAAGAAATGCCGACTATGCCATTGTAATACATGCCAACAACAAAGAAGCGATGCAAAAAAATATGGATCTGATAGCCAAACGCTTGAAACGTCGCAGTTTGGGTGTATTAAAAGTGCAACGCGAAGTGTACAAAGACCACACCATCAAACGTATGAAAGTGCGTGGCATGTTCCGTAAAATGTTTGGCAAAATGTTCGAAAAATTTGACATGCCTTATTATACTATTATAGAAGACAGGATTGTATTTACAAATACAGAATACAATATGCACCGCATGATTGACGACTACGATGCAGAGAACACACTTGCCAAAAATGAGGAATATAATAAACTCATCGACCAGTTCAATAGTAACTCCAATGTATTTGTTTATGTTAATATGGAACAGTATTTTCCCTTGATGCGTAATAGTGTGAAACCGGATACCTATTATAAATTGAAACAGAACAAAAAGTATATTACTTGTTTCCCCAAAATGGGTTTTCAATTAACGGGCAATGGAAAGTATTATGATGTGAAACTTCGTTTATCTTTTAATATAGATGAACCCAAAATGGATACTGATACCTTTACTACCATTGATAGTAGCAATACCGTAATTAAAAATGATTCAAGCCATACCGCCTTTATTAATAATACCAAGCAAGAACATTATGCAAATGGGCAATTAAAAATGGAAGCCAAAATGAATGAGGAAAATAAGATGCATGGAGAATTTAAAGAATACTGGGAAAATGGAAAACTTAAGGTGAAAGGCAATTATGAAAATGGATTCAAAATGGGGGTTTGGAAGTATTATCGAGAATCGGGGGAATATGATAGGAAAGAAAAGTTTGAGTAATAAAGGGGAATGCTCTCCGCAATAACCCCGCAAGCGTGCGGGGGATTATTCCAGCATCTAAATATATAACAATACATAAATAAGATCCTGAATGCTTTCGAAATCAGGATGACGTTGCGGGGGCAACATTCTCTTCCCCAAAAAAGAAAATCTAAACTATAGAAAATGAAATAATTAATTTAAATGTATTTTCCATAGCTTGATTTAGATTAATTTCGCACTCAAATTATATATAACATGACCCTATTCGAAAAGCACCAAACACTGATAGAACAAGCCATCGCAGCAGGCAAAACCCGCAATTTCTGGACCCCCTACCCCGAGAATCCCAAAGCCTACGGCGAGGGAATCGACGAAACTGGTAAAGCCGCTTTCTCTACCCAAATGACCCAAAATTTCACACAGCTTTTGCAAGTTGGAGAAGCTTGGGTAGGCGAAGAATTTTCTCCCTATTTACAATTAGGAATCGGGGTAAAATATCCGCAAAGCAATAATGATACTTTAATAGCACGTGCTGCCAAAGCCCAAGAAATCTGGAGCAAAGTTGGTATTGATAGACGTGCAGGTTTATTAGTAGAAAGTTTGGAACGTGTAAAAGCCCGTTTCTTCGAAATAGCATACGCCACCATGCACACCACGGGGCAAGCTTTTATGATGAGTTTTCAAGCATCGGGCCCACATGCCAATGATAGAGCTCTCGAAGCCATCGCCCTCGGCTATCAGCAAATTACCAGTATAGAACCCACTGCCGTTTGGACAAAACCTATGGGCAAGTTCGACCTCACATTACAAAAGAATTTTAAAGCCATGCCCAAAGGTGTGGGCTTGGTAATTGGTTGCAGCACCTTCCCTATTTGGAACACCGTTCCTGGTATGTATGCCAATTTAATTTGTGGCAATGTATGTATCGTAAAACCACATCCAAAAGCAATATTACCCATTGCAATTGTTATAGCCGAAATACAAAAACTATTAAAAGAAAACGGCATCGATCCCATGGTAGTTCAATTGGCCGTTGATACCGTTGATGCTCCCGTTACCAAACAACTTGCCGAAAACAAAAACGTGAAACTCATTGATTTTACAGGCAGTTCATCGTTTGGCGATTATATAGAAACATTACCTAGCAAAACTACATTTACCGAAAAAGCTGGCGTAAATTGTGTAATACTCGACTCCGTAAAAGATATAAAAGCAGTAGCCGGAAATATAGCTTTCAGTGCAAGTTTATATAGCGGACAAATGTGTACCGCACCACAAAATATATATATTCCTGCCACGGGAATTGCTACAGCCGAAGGACATTTAAGCTACGAAGATGCCCGTAACGCCATCGTGCAAGCCATCACCGACTTGGCCGACAATCCTAAAATGGGCCCACATATATTGGGTGCTATACAAAGCGAAGCAACCCTCACACGTTTGCAAAATGCAGGTACCATGGGCGGTAATTTATTATTGGCAGGCAAAGCTATAGCGAATCCAGAATTCGAGCATGCACGGGTATTCTCGCCCGCAGTAATCGAGCTCAGCAGTGCCGACGAAAGTATATATAAGAAAGAATGTTTTGGTCCCATTGTATTTATTATAAAAACACGCGACACGGAAGAGTCATTGCATATCACTAAAAACTTAAGTATCGAAATTGGAGCCATCACTTGCCTTGCTTTCTGCACCGAAAGTAAAACTATGAGTATGATAGAAGACGCCATGAACCAAGTATATACACCCGTTTCCTTCAACCTCGGCGGAGCGGCCTTCGTCAACTCCCACGCTGCCTTCTCCGATTTCCACGTAACAGGCGGCAACCCCGCAGGTAATGCATCGTTCACCAATAGCGATTATATAACCAAGCGTTTTGTGTGGGTTGGAAATAGGAAGATGGAGTAGGGATCAGGATTTGGGATTTAGGATTTAGGATTTGGGGGTCAAACGGCTGCATTCTTATGCTTGTGGTTTTGTCCCATCTCCACGGTAAATGGTTGGTGTCCCCACCTACCAAAATAATATATATTACATCATTTTAAACTAGTCGAATTTGCCCCTGTTGGTGTTATCACTAACATGAATAATATATACTATTACCGTTTCACTATCATATATATTTTTTGGGCGTGCCGCCGAAGCGGCGTCGGGCTATACGCTGCAATCTTTTTGCAAAAAAGCAAAAAGGATTTCCGCTGCTATCCCTCACGCAACAGTGTGCTATAATATAAACTTTTTGTCCTTCTTTCCAGCATCGAAAAAATGGTCGGAAATGGCATAAGGTCGTATAAGCAAAATGCTCAATATATTTGTCATCCCTCCCGATAGATATCGGGAGATAGGAGGGATCTACTAATTCTTATCGCAACATACCTATATATAGCCAGGTACATCTCTTTCCCAAAAGCGTTCGGAATCGGATCAGTGTGCTGTGTCTTGGCTACATATATGTCTATAATCCCAATTTTAAAGTGGTCGAATTCGACCACTTTAAAATGCAAGCAGGCCTTCCATCTTTTGTACTAAATCCCGGGCAATGGGTTGAAAAAGCTAAGTACAGCAAGGGTGCCAGTCATTGTGTTGACGTCAATAAAATGGTACTTACATTATGTTTCATATCATATTAGTCAGGTTTATCCTGACAATAAAGCTATAAAACATAAATTACTTTTAATTCAATAGCAACAAATCGAATTAATTTTCATATCATTGTGGTCAGGTTTATCCTGACATAAATACATGATTGACATGTTAGTCTATTTTTACCTCGAATTCGTATTTATATGGTTTATCTAACACCAAAAATCCTAGACGATTTACATAATGAAAGCCACTGCTGTAGTATAGATTTGCAATAGCAACCATTTCTTTTGCTTCCACCCCATTACTACTAATAAAAGTTTCTTCTCGTTCTTCGCTATCATCTTCAGTAATGGTTACAACGCGATTCCTTTTACTCATTTTAAAAACATAATCTAGCTCCTGACCATAGGTTTCAAACATACAGCCTCCAAATGATGCGTTATCGTCTATGTGATTTATGTCAGGTTTAAATTCCTCGTAAAATTCTTCTTCTGATAAATCTTTAATTTTTATAGTTTTCATTACATTGTTCTTTAAAAATTCTCAAACCATTTTTCAGTACATTACCGAAGATTGGTCATCTCAATTTGCTCCATTTTTATCGTTCCAGCTACAAATTAATAATATCAATTCTAGACTATGAACTAAATTCTATATTGAGGTCGACTTCATTTAGAATCAAAACTTTATAGTTCGGAGCTTAAAGTTGTTCATTTCATCAACAAATGTGTTTATCATAATCTTTTTGATTTAAATTTTAAACATTTTATGGTTTCAAGTATGACAATAGGTAATATTTTTTGCTTCGCACAAAAAATATAAATGTGCTTGCAAGTGCGTTGACTTTTTCAATTAAATTAAGTCGTTTATGTTGTCTTGAAAAACCCATTTTCTATGATATTCTAAATATTCTTGTCTGTCCTCTGGATAAATTCTCAAATTATTTTTTGCAGTTGGGTTAATATTTAATCGTTCCCAAGTATATGAGGAAAGCAATGTGCCGCAAACTAAATCACCATTGTCTTTGAAAGTGATAAAACCTTGGTCAAATAGTTTATCGTATGTCGGTGTCAACGCAAGTCCATTTAAATAATCCAGTGCTTGGTCTTGACGGTTTTCATTCATACAAACTTTGTATGGTTTGATATGACTTGCTATTAATAGCTTCTCGTCTGAAATTTTTGTAAATGGACATTGAGGAATATGTTCAATAACTTTCTTTCTATAAAGATCTGCTCCCTGCCGTGCAACAGATTTGACAGTTTGTTTTTTTTCTCTTATTTTTTCTGCAATTTCTGATGTTGTTCCAATAAGCATTGGATGAACTATTGACCTAAATTGATAGTCAAGTAAAATTCTAAAATAAAAAAGTGTTTTCTTACTCTCCTTGCTTTCATTTATTGGAATAAGTTTTAGGATTGACAAATAACTAATCTTGGGCAAAACTACCTTACGCCAAATGTTCCAAATTTCATCATCTGAACGAATGTAACCACGGCTTAATTTATTGTCGGGGAAATCTGAAACATCATAAATTGAAAAGAAGTTTTTATCATTTTCTAAAGTATTAACTTTTTCCAAATAGCTATTGTAATAAAGCGATATGTCATTGTGATAAACTTGCTCTTGTTTTTGATATTCAATTCTTGCATCGTATAAATACTTTAATAAATTAGATTTACTAAAGAAGCAATTATCCTGCTGAAATATGGGATAAGTTCTTTTACCTCTGACTTTGGTATTTCCCCATTTGTCATATTCAAAAAAGTCGCTTAATCTTTCTCCGCTTTTTCCTAAATAACTTCCTACATACTTTCTTACTTCGCCACTTCCATCGTAAAGTGCTAACTTATTTTTATTGAATATAAAACTATCTTCTGTTCTCAAATTTTGTATAGAGTCAATAATGAAATACTCTTTGTCCTCTATTTTTATTTTTTAAAAATTGTCCATATTTATTTTGAAAATTGAGTGACGTCCATTTGTTTAAGCAAGGCAATAATAACATCAACCGCTATGCTGTTGCCTGCCTGTCGATACATCTGAGTATCGCTGACAGCAATTTTAAAATCGTCTCTGAAGCCCATCAGTCGTAAACATTCCTTTGGTGTCAACTTGCGAATTTTCCCTCTGTGGTGGGTAACATAATTGTCAACTCCGGCTCGGTGCATTTTGTGCATAGATTGTAAAAAGGGTCTTGCAACTGGTAAATCTGTTTTTGTACTTGTTTTGATTTTTTTTGTTCCGCCAGTAAGAACATAATCACGAACCTTATCGGAAAGGTAATACTTCTCTTCAACTTTGTTCACATCAAAAATAAATTCGTCAAATTCATTTTCTCCTGCTGGCTCAAAAACAAAATCACCGTGCCAATTGAATTGCTGATTTGCCTTTTGGCAAAGCATTACATCGCCATTTATTTGTGTGTATCTTTTTGTTTTGTTTTTTGAACTTGTAACGAATTTTATTCCTTTTTCTTTGAGGAAATATTTTGAACCTTTATAGTCCTCCAAAAAATCTTGCATCGTTTGTTCAAGTTTTATTTTGGATGGGAACTCAAAATTTATGCTGTGATCTTTGAATCCAACGCAAAAAATTCTCTCCCGGTGCTGCGGCATTCCATAATCTTTATTATTAAGAATTTTTGAAAATATGTTATAACCAAGTTCATAAAAAACATCTTGAACAACTTGCCATGTTTTTCCGCCGTCATGGTTTGTCAAACCTTTTACATTTTCATATATGAACACTTTGGGTTTTGTTTCATCTACAATTCTTGCAAAGTCGTAAAACAAAGTCCCCCTTATGTCCGCAAGCCCTTTGCGTTTGCCTACCATTGAAAATGCTTGACACGGGCTGCCTCCCATTAACAGGTCAACTTTACCTTTATATTTTTTCGCTGAAAATTTTGTTACATCATCGTGCCAGTCGCTTGCTGCAATTTCATAGTTTGCAAAATAACTTTGCCTTACAAAATTGTCAATGTCGCCAGCGAAAGTAATAGAGTGATTTAATTTAAGCCGCTTGAAGGCTTGTTCTGCTGCACCAATTCCGCTAAACAAAGTCCCGATTCTGATTTCTCCGTCAGGACTTGAAAAAGGTTTGGCTCTCCAGTCGTCTTGATTGAATAAGTTAGGATTATCCTCAATGATGCTTAAAGCATCGATCTCATTGTATTCTTTTGATTTTGTAAAATATTTTACCTTTTGTTCTGCTAAAGTCAAAACAGTTGGGTCAAGTTTTTTTTCGTAAACACTTCTTGCAAATTGTTCACCAATTAATTCTCTTTCCATTTCTGCAATGTCAAGATTGAAAACCTTGCAAAGCTTTGGCAAACGCTTGGTGTCAAACTCGCGTTTTCCATTCTCAACTTTACTCAAGTTTGCAGAGTGCATTTGCAACTTAGTTGCAAGTTCAGAAAGTGTAAACCCTTTTTGATTCCGTAAGTCCTTTAGATATTGTCCGAAAGTTTCCTGCATAAATTAAAGTTGTCAATTTCTGACAACAGTATGGAATCGGATTGCTTGTGGATGTATTTTTGGCTGAATACTTTTCAACAAAACTGTGCAGAATTTTTTTTAAAATGTGGGCATCTCGTTAAAGCCGTATCTCTGCAATATGTTGTTTTGTACTTCGTTCCTAAGTTGCTTCTAACTTAAATGTATTGCAAAATTATTTTATACCTTATCCAAATCTCAAATAAGTCAACAACCTGTTGACCAATTTACATTATAATACTACAAACTTATCTTCTATTTTTGCCTACACATACCCCAAAATGAAACACCTATTACCCACTCTACTCCTTGTGCTTATAAGCAGTGCTGTGCGGGGGCAGACAGATTCATTTAAACGTAAATCCATATATTTTGAACTGGCAGGAAGTGGGGGCTTTTTCTCCTTGAACTATGAAAAAGTATTCAGTAAAATAGGAACTACCGAGTTAACTTGGAGAGCTGGCTTAAGTGCTGCCCCTATTGATAGGAATAATGGAACAGGAATCGTTTTCCCACTGATGGTGAATGCGATTGTTGGAAAAAACACGCATAAACTGGAACTGGGAATGGGGCAAGGAATTACTATTACCACCAAAGGAAGTTTCTTTATATTAACTACGGCATGTATTGGTTATCGCTATCAAGCAGCAGCAAAGCCTTGGTTTTATAGAATAAGCTATACACCTTTAATATCCTACTTGGTCGATTTTCAGGTGCAGCAATGGGGTGGATTAAGTATTGGATATTCTTTTAAGCAAAAATTAAAATGAAGAATATATATAGTATTATCATATTTGTAATGCTTATTATAAGTTGCAATAAGAAAAAATTCTTTGCAGGCCCCTCCTATTTTATTGATGATTTTGAAACCTATAATATGTTGCAAAATTTGCTGCTACCTCATGATACTTTGTGGTCGTTTACACAATTAACCAGAACTGATAATAATATAACAGTAGATTCTACACAATCGCACAGTGGCAAAAAATCATTAAAATTTACAGCTAAGAAATCAGATGACGAAGGTGCTTCAAAGTGTAGCATCGCCAAGCACAATATGGCCTTTTGGGACGGAGAGACTATGCGAGTAAGTGCTTGGTATTATATAAAAGACACCTTGCCTACCGAGTGGTTATTTCTGCTTGACTTGGAAGAACAAACTGCTATTGGTGCAGGTCCTGGTATTAGGATCGCACTGCTAAATAACCAATTGAGAATGGAATATAAATTTTTAGAAAACGATATTGTACAAAAGGTAGGGCAAGAGGTAAATTTTCCGAGAAACGAATGGGTGGAAGTTATATGGGAAGTGAAACTTTCGCAGCAACATAAAGGCACTGTAAAACTTTGGCAAAATGGACAATTAATTATTGACAGCAAAGGCAATAGAACGCTTCCTAAGGATTTATTATATTCGCAACAAGGCACTAAAGGAATGTATAGTAGTATAGAAATTGGTATTACAGCTAACAGTGCTAACAATGATTTAACGCTGTGGGTGGATGATATAATGTTTGAAAAGAAATAGTAGATAAGTAATGCACAAATCCTGCAGCTCTTATATAATTCGTTGCGGCAGATGAGGAAGAATTGGAAAGAAATTAATATATATATACTGTTATACTAACTTATCCTTTTCAATCTTTTTTCAAGCAATCCTATATATTGTTTTTTAAGATCGGCACTTATAAAACTTTGATGAATCATTTCTATCCAAGCGGGCTTTAATTTGAGCATTTTATTGAAAATATTTGCTTGTTGTTTTTCATCAAGTTTTGATATAGGGAAAGCCGCAATAAAATCAGCTTTTTATACCTGTTCGGCTATGAAAATAGTAAAATTAATACCGAAACTCAATATATAAGAGTCCAAAAGAAAGGTACTAATCCCGAATGCTTTCGGGATGTAGTTCGGCATTACCATTCTAAAAACTAAATCCGCCACAGGCGGAGAACTATTTTAGTTTAAGAATTGGTTTAACATAATTTATACCTTTTAGGTGTAGAAATAGAAAACTCTGAAGTCCCGAGTGCAAAATGAACTAGGAAAGATTGCTAATATTTCAAATCAGTTCTTTACTTTTGCATCAATTAATAATATATTCTAAAAAGAAAACCAATACTATGGAACCCGATGAACTGTTGCGTGAAGGCATTTTGGGGATTGTATCCAATCAAATGCAAACTAATACTCCACCAGAAACAAATGAAACTTATAAAAGATTATTGAGAATGGACTATGATGACGAGGACGCAAGAAAGCTTATTGGCCAATGTGTCGCTTTTGAGTTTTTCGAGATTATCAAATACCAGAAAACATTTGACGAAAAAAGATATATCAGTAACCTCAAGAACTTACCAAAAGAACCTTTTGAAAATTAACTATGAAAAAAAATGAAGAACTTACACAGGAATATGAACAACTCAAAGTTAAAAAAGGTTTAATTGAAAAAGAAGCCACTAGAAAAACGATTGCATTTACCGTTCTTCATGTAGACGCTAAAGATTATAAATTTAACTGGAACGAAGCAAATAAAAGATAATTCATTTTTGAGACAGTAACGTATATATATATATAAGAAAATAAAGAATTAAAAGAAGAATACAAACAGCTCAAATTTAAAATGGGCGTATTTCATCCCGATAGCTATCGGGCTGGAAAGCATTGTGTGCATATAAATTTATATATGAAATATTATCGCAGGTAGAAGAAGAAGATGGCGATACCACCGACTATAAAAAGCAAGTGAAACTATTGGAAAAAATGTATATGGAGGAATTGAAACCTTTTGGAGAGAAAGGGTATCAGAAAAAGCCGAATTTGTAGTTACATTTGCCCAACATTATACAAAATCTAAATTATGAAAGTATTATATACCACTATCGCTATTATATGTTTTTCCATCACTGCATCAGCACAAGGCAAATGGACAAAAAAGCTTGACTTGCCTGACAGCCTAAGGATTGAAGCGTGTTCATTTTCTGCATTGGGCAAAGGCTACCTAGTAGGTGGCCGCCACGGAACGAATTATTTTAAAGATGTTTGGGAGTTTGACGCTACCAATAATACTTGGACCAAAAAAAATAATTTTGGCGGACCAGCACGCCGAGAGGGAGTTGCCTTTACCATCAATGGAAAAGGATATGTGGGCACGGGTCGTGATGCCGCAGGTGCGATGAAAGATTTTTGGGAATATGATCCCACTAACGATACTTGGACAAAAAAAGCAGATTACCCTGGCGGTGTGCGACGTGATGCAACTGGATTTTCTGTAGGCAATAAAGGTTATATAGGAACAGGCCAAGACCCTAACGGTACTGTAAACAAAAACGATTTTTGGGAATATGATCCATCAACAGATCAATGGACGCAAAAATTAAATTTCCCCGGTGCAGCCCGCAATGCGGCAATTGGTTTTTCGGTGGGCAATAAAGGATATATAGGCTTGGGCCGTGCCTCGAATTCTGAATATAGCGATATTTGGGAATTTGATCCTACTACCAATAAATGGACACAAAAATTAGCTCTCACTCCGGGCACACGCGAAGAGGTGGTGAGTTTTACCATTGGAAATATTGCTTATATAGGAACTGGTTATTCATCGACTCCTGCAGGTAACAAAAATGATTTTTGGGCTTTTGATCCGACTGCCAATACTTGGACTAAAATAGATACATTATTAGGTGTGGCCAGGCAAGAAGCTACTTCTTTTGAAATTGGAGGAAAAGGATATATTGCCACTGGTTTTGGTGCCGCGTCAGCCCAAAAAGATTTATGGGAATATGATCCATCAACTAAAAATATTGGAATCGATGACGCGAGTTCAAACAATATACTATTATATCCCAATCCTGTAAATCATCAAGTAACACTCGAACTTTCTAATAATATCAAACAAGAAATCATTTCGATACATATATATACTGCCGATGGAAAAGAATGCCCCACTCCTACTTACAAATATACATTGAAAGATAATAATATATATATAGAAACTGATAACTTAGCTAACGGACTTTATATATTAAATGTATCGTTGCCGAATAAAGTGATTTCGATGAAAGTTGCGGTGGTTAGGTAGGAATCGGGATTTAGGATTTGGGACCATACGGCTGATACGAATGGCAACCATCAGTGAGCACCATGCAACCCTGAGCAGCCTGCCATGGGCATAGCCGAATGGGAGTCAAGGGTGGCAGGATATAGAGGCAATGCCATCTGATTATAAAGGCCACTACTCCTTCACCAATTTCCCAATCATAATAGGAAAATTTTCGCCTGAAATTCTTGTAATATAGACGCCCGAAGAAAGTGAGGAAATATCTATTATCTTTGTTGCTAAAGTACCTGTATTTATTGTTTCTGTGTGTACTTGTTTTCCTGTTATATCATATATGTTTAATTGTGCAGTTTCATTAATAAATACATCCCCTCCAAAACTTATATAATTAGTTGCAGGGTTGGGTATTATTTGAAGTGATTGGGTTTTGAATGCAGGTGATATAATTCTTGTTTTGCCCCATGTTTTGTTGGCTGATTTATAATAAACAACTTCATAATATAAATAGTCAGCCTTATTTATAAGTTGACCATAAGTTGTCACCTCTCTAGTTAAGCCAAACTCAGGAGTTAATGTTTTCTCAACTGTTGTATAACTTGTCATTGAACCGTTTATACTGCAATTATATCTCACATTAAAAGCAGCATCAATTAAGGGACAAATACGCTTCGTTCTGTCAGAAGAAAGTTTATTAGACCTCTTTCATAATTCAAATAAGAAAAGCCAAATTATAACGGACACTTTATTTTATTGTAGTATCGGTCGCCGCGAACTCCGATAACTATCGGGGC
>JAWXAU010000172.1 GCA_034439655.1 Bacteroidota bacterium
TCATTATATGCAGGTACTATAATAGAAAGTTTCATTCGAATATAATATAGTTTATGATATTATGCATTGATAAAATAAGGTAGTATTTTTTGAATCCCAGCCTCCACGGGCAAAAGATCACGACCTAATATCGATTTCATTTTACTATTCTCTGGCATACGTCTCGTCATATCGCCTTCCGTTAAAGCCGGCAAATGAATAATTTCTGATTTGGAATTTGTTTGTGCTATAATCAACTGGGCTAGTGCTAAAATAGGTAGTTCTATATCGGAGCCCAAATTAATCACATCATTAATGCATTTGCTATCATCTAATATAATCTGGGTAGCATCAATATTATCATCTATGTGGCAGAATGTACGTGTCTGCATTCCATCTCCATTAATGGTGATAGGTTCATTTTTGAGAGCTGCTTTAATGAAACGGCTCATTACAAAATCGCCACTTTGCTTGGGGCCATAAGTATTGAAGAATCGAAAAATAGTAAATTCCAAACCGTGCTCACGGTAATATGATTTAAGAAATGCTTCGCCCACATTTTTCACAATGGCATAGGGCAATTTTGAGTTGAGTGGCGTAGTATCCTCGTTCTGTGGAAACTCAACTGGCTCGCCATAAACCTCGGATGAACTGGAGAAAAAAATTCTTTTTACCCCTGTATTCTTTGCCAATTGCAAAATATTATCAATGCCACGCAAATCATTCAACACCAACAGAGGATTCATAAGCGTACGCTGCACGCCAACTACAGCAGCGTAATGGAATACATAATCAAATTTGTTTGAAACCATTATAGCCAGCATCTCTTCGTATGAATTTGCATCGGCTTTAATAAATTGGTAGTTCGCAAGTTTGGCTGGCGGGAGATTGTTAGCTGAACCTGTTAAAAAATTATCGATCGCTACTACATAGTTATCTGGATTCTGTATTAGCTTGTCGGCTAGCGAGCTGGGGATAAACCCTGCACCACCTGTAATAAGTATTTTTCTTTGCATATATTAATATTGAAACCGAATAGCCGCAAATTTAACCTATTACAGAGGAATAAAAAAACGGACTGCAGTGGTATTGATATATAATTGGCAGCTTGCTCACTTTTGTCCTAATATTGTATGCTAAATGGGGTACGTGAAACAAATTCAACAGTTTGGCAGAAAAATATTTTTCTCCTTATCAGCGGTCGTATCTGTATTTATCATAATTCAACTCTGTTTCAGGCTAGGGCATTTTGATTATCCTGCTGATGATTTCAAAACTTATTTCTGGAATAATGCAAATAATATTCAAGAAATTAATTATCCTTTTCAAACACTCGATGGCGAAAAATTTCTAGCCGATGGCAATATTGAAAGATTTGGTTATACACCTCCCCTTTATACCTATTTGGTGGCAGCCATTATTAAATTGGGTGGTGGACTTAGTGCTATATTTTGGGTCAATGTATTTTTATTGGCATTCACCATTTCCATTGCTGCCAAAATATTTAAACTCATTACCCAAAACAAACTCATTATATATCTAAGTCTTTGGATTCTTATCCTCAACCCTTTATTTATCAATATTCCAAGACTTTATTTATCAGAAAGCCTTTTCTCTTTTTTAACAATATCTGCACTGTATATGTTTGTAGTTATGCAAATAACCAAGACCTGGCTTCCTTATATTATTGCATTGGTTTTATTGTTTGCCAGTATTGAAACTCGTACTATCAATTTATATTTAATACCTTTAATTGCAATCTTCTTTTTATTTGTAAAACAAGGAATTTTTCAAAAAATATTTTTGACTTTAATTTCATTTGCAGTATTTTTTATATTGATTTCAAGCACATCCAACTATAACTCCACCTACCTGCGTCGCACGGTGGCTGATGGCCTTAGCCGATTTGAGGGAAACCCCGTTGCTGATAAATTATATAATAGTGTTCGACCGCATCAAGAAAATTGGAAAGCTACTTTTAACGATGAACTTATAACACAAGTTAAAAATAACCCCATTGATTTTTGCAATTTATATATAACAAAGTTTGTAAAAGCTTGGTATGGTACCGATAGTGGGGACGGCGAACTTCTGATATTCCTATTTCAAATTATTCATTTGTGGGCATTTGTGATTTTGCTTATTCTATTTTTGATACGAAAACTCAGAGATCCTAAAATATTTATATTATTACTCGTTATATTATATACGAGTATTATTGCAACAGGCACACTTTCTATTTGTAGGTATATGTCGCCTATTGTGCCTTTGTACGTGTTTTGTACGGTGTGGGTGGTGGGATGGTTTTATGATAAATTATCCTTTCAGCCAAAGCATGACGTGAATATGCAGTAGTTTGCGATAACTAGTAAATAGAAGAGATTAATATATATTATATTGCTCTTTTGTATATAGGCGATGGAATAGATTCTATTAGTCTGAATAGTTGCTCTGTATCTGCAACATCGGTTAAACGCATTTTACCGCCCAATGCTTGCATTTTCAACCCGTGACAATTCGTCACGGGTTCATTTCTTTCTTCTTTAAGACGTTGCTTCAATTTCCTCCAATAGGCCGTTGGGTCTACACTCTCCGTTAAAATACTTATAACATCAACTATAGAAATATACCATTTCTCTTCTACCTCATCCCACAGCGTTCTTACTTTTTTATCTTCAAATATTTTGATAGCATCTTGTTGTTTCATATTGGGTCAATTATTAATGTAATACCAATTCTTAAACTATAATAGTGCTCCGCCTGTGGCTGATTAGTTTTTAGAATGTTATACCAATTCTTAACCTATAATAGTTCTCCGCCTGTGGCGGATTAGGTTTGTAGAATGGTAATGCCGAACTACATCCCGAAAGCATTCGGGATTAGTCCCTTTTTTTTTGACTATTATATATTGAGTGTCGGTATTAATGCCGAACTACATCCCGATAGCCCCGCTTAATCCCGATAATTATCGGGATGCGGGGGGATTAGTCCCTTTCTTTTGGTCTACTATATATTGAGTGTCGGTATAACAAATATAATACTTTTTCAAAAGATAGTTATGAACGATTTATGTCTATGATTTCCAAAGAACAATCTACTGCCCAAGGTTGTGTATTTTCACCAACCTCAATATTTACGATTACCTCCCCCGCCACTTCCAAATCCCCACCAGCATACCCAAGCCATAACAGATATGCAATAATGTATAAGCAGGGATAGTTAGCAATTTTACGAGCATACTATTCTTTTGCGAAAAGGCGAAATAGATATTCAAAAACATATATAATATAAAAGGCGAAATCCAAATGGTAGCCAAAAAACACCCTAACAAAAATGCAAATGGAATTGATATGATATATAATGCAAAAAAGCCTGGTATAATATGGCGGAGTCGCATGCCTGCATTATTCAGTTTTTTAAATACCAAGGGTTTGTATACACCGTATTGATAGTATTGTTTGGCCATTGCTTTATAACTATCACGCACATAATACGAAGATTCTATTTGTGATGACTGGTATATTTTTCCGCCCAGTTTATTGGTGCGATAATTAAATTCATCATCTTGGTTCCGCATCATCTCTTCATCGAAAAATCCAAATTTTTCAAACGCAGATTTATGCCAAAAACCAAAAGGAACAGTTTGAACATAGGCATCAACAGCTTCGGTGCGGAACTCTGTATTACCCACGCCAAACTTGGTACTCATGGCAATAGCTATAGCTTTACCAATATTTGTTTTGCCTTTTGAATATATATAACCACCTACATTATCAGCATGGGTCTTTTGTAAAATTTCATAGCATTTCTCAAAATAATTATCTGGGTACTCGGTATGTGCATCCACTCTTGCTATGTATTCTCCTTTGGCTTGCTTAATTGCTGTATTAAGTGCAAAAGGAACATACTTATTCGGATTGTCAATTAACCGAATATTATGATGGTTGGTACTATATTCCTCAATTATTTTCCGTGTACCATCAGTCGACATACCGTCTACCATTAGCAATTCCTTATCATCTGGCTTGGCTGATAAAAAGAAATCCAATATATGTTTGATATATTTTTCTTCGTTATAACAAGGGCAAATCACAGAGATGAGCATGGTAATGTATTAAGGTATTTCTAAATATTTATGCGTTTGCAAACTTAGCTGCCACTGTGGATTTTCTTTTATATAATCTATAATAAGTGGTTCCACTTCTTTTCGTTTGCTCCATTCGGGCTGCAAGTATAATATACATTTTTCGTTTACCAAATTCCCAAATTTTGTGGCCCATTCAAAATCGTGTTTATTATATATAATTGTTTTTAACTCGTGAGAAACAGCAATAGATTCTTGCAATGGTTCTTTAAACTTCTTGGGCGAAAGGCATATCCAGTCCCAATCTCCACTCATAGGGCTTGAGCCGGAAGTTTCAATATGCAATTTCAAACCTGCTTGTTTTAATACGCTAGTTAAAGGATTTAAATCGTGCATTAATGGTTCACCACCCGTTATCACGACAATTTTGGCGGGCGTATTTTGTATAGCAGTTAATATATCTTGTACAGATAAAATAGGATGGTTCTCCGTATGCCAACTCTCTTTCACATCGCACCACACACAACCCACATCGCAACCTGCAAGCCTCACAAAATAGGCTGGTTTACCTGTGTGAAAACCTTCACCCTGTAGGGTGTAGAAGTGCTCCATTACTGGGTATTGGTGAGAAAGGAACTGATCCACTTTATAGAAAAATTTGCAAAAAAAATGACAGGTTTACCACATCGCACCGCTACGACCTCCGACCCTTGCTGTATTCCTACCCTGGGGGATTTGGAGGGAGCAAGTCGTGTGGCTCCTGTCAGGGGCAAAGGTAATGTAGAAATATGTTTGGGGCAAAATATTTTTAGGATTAGATTCGCCGCGGCGAACCTAATCCTAAAACCTATTCCTTATTCAAGAAACTGTATAGTAAACTAATCTGCACTAAGCATATAGCAGGCAAGGTAAAAACAATAATAGCAATAGCAAGCAATGTTGGAAATAAAGAATATGCGATATAAAAAAACAATATCGCCATTGCACTCATCAATATTTGCCTTAGTATAATATAATAAGATTGATGTTTCAATTTTTCGTTATTTACGAGTAATGCATTTTGTATGAGATAAAAGGCAGTGCTACAAAATAAAAATGCCAACATCAATGGCAACCCTAGTATAATCAATGCCACCCATGCTATGGTTTGTAAATATTTAATAGGTCTGTTTACCCTATTCGCATGACCTACTTTTGTATATATAGTATAGAAAATATCGACCCAATTAATTTTGAAATACTTGTAAAAAAAGTAAATTACATTTTTAAAATCCTGCATTAAAACTGTATTGGGCAATTGATAAAAACCTCTCGTATCAGCCGGTTTATGCAAGGTCGTAAAATCGACTCTGGTCTTAAAAATCTGATTATTCAGTTCGAATTCAGTTTTGTGTTTGAGTGTTTCGTAAGCCAAATTTATTTTAACAAACTCGCTATTGGTATCCACTCCGCTTGCATCGGGATGAAACTCACGTGCTTTTGCTCGATACTGCTGCTTTATTTTTACGGCTGTAACTGGTTGCTGCAGTCCAAGTATTTGTATGGCCTCATTAATAGTCAATACTTGTTAGAATTTCATAAAATCTTCAGGATTCAAGGGCGAACCATTATGCCAAAGTTCGAAATGTAAGTGAGGCCCTGTGGTTAGCTCACCGCTGTTGCCTACAATAGCTATAGCATCGCCTGCGTTAACAAACGCCCCTGCATTTTTTAGTAAAACGGAATTGTGTTTATATACTGAAAATATATTATTGGGGTGTTGAATGCCTATTACATGTCCTGCATCGGGAGTCCAGGAAGAAAACACCACAGTACCTGCCAAAGTAGACTTCACAGCTTCATCGGGTTTGGCCACCACATCAACCGCAGAATGATTTGCATCGGGCGAAAATTTTTCCGTCACAAATCCTTTTACAGGTGCTATAAACATAAAATTGTCGGGAACTGTTGGGTTCGTCTCCATTTCTTTTCTAAAATATTCGCGGTTATCGAAAGCCATCAATCTGTCGTCAATCATTTTTTGTATTACTCCAATTGCCGAATCGTTCATCAATCGCATGGAGCTATCACTGGGCGTTTTACCATCTATTATATCTTTCAAAATCCTGGATTTGAATTTCATATCTTTTACAACATTGCTCATCGAATCCAAAGCAAGCGATTGATTTCTATATAAGCGTTCGAACTTTTTAGAATTGGCGTAGCCGGGTATATATTCCCTAACAGGTGTAAATGCAATGAGCGATACTACTATAAGTGTAAAAAGCACAATACCCGCACTAATGCCGATGAATAAATTCATGGGTGTGAGATGCACCGAATATCTTTCTTCAAAAGTATTCTCCGTCATCAACACCAGGCGATAACGAACTTTTAACTTTTTGATGAGTTTTTGTTTTGGTTTTTTTTCTTCCATTTTTCTGAGGTGTATATGCAACTATATTGCGGTAAAATTGGTCTTATGGTTAGTATTAAAATAGATTCCCTATTTTTGCTTGCAAATTTAATAACAAAAAAGCAGCAGTATATTTTTACTTAAACAAAGTAATATTTTGATTTTCAACTTCTTTAAGAAAATAAAGTGGGGAAAGGCTATAAACGTATTCTCGTATTTTGCCTTGCTGCTAGTAGCATCCTGCCATTTAAGCGATGAAAACAAGCTCAAAATTGCTTGGCATAATCTCATTTCACGCGATAATATTTGGTTTCATGCCAATGAAAAAGTGAATGCTGCATTTGAAAGTATGCGTACACAAAACGCAGACAATTTTGAAAAGATTTTGCCGGTTTTCCCTTATGGCACAGCCGAGCAACGCAAGGGTCTCGCCACCGAAATGGATGAGGTAATGAAGAAATGTTCGAAAGTGATATCCGATCATAAAATTAGCAAGTGGGTCGACGATTGCTTTTACTTGCTAGGTGAAGCTCAATTTTTGAAAAACGATTATTATGCAGCCATCGAAACATTTCAATACCTGAACGCCAAATACAAAACCAGCGAATTGCGTTATCCCTCCTCTATTTGGATTATGAAAAGCTATGTATATGCGGGCCGATCGGATGAGGCAGAAGCTATTGTGAGTTATTATAAGAACGAAGCAAAATGGCCCGAGAAATATCAAGGCGAACTGAGTGCTATTTTGGGGGATATATATATAAGGCAAGAAAAATACAAGCCAGCCATCAGCCGCATACGGGATGCATACACTAGAACTCATAAAAAATCTTTGAAGGCACGCTATAGCTTTATTTTGGGTCAATTATATCAACAAACCGACCGTGGAGATTCTGCTACCTATTTCTTCAAAAAATGTATTAAATACAATCCCAATTACGATATGGCATTTAGTGCCAAAATGAATATAGCAAAATCGGCAAACCTATCTGACCCCAGCAAAAAGAATCAGGCCAAAAGATTAATGAAAAATTTGTTGCGAGATGATAAGAACATCAGTTATTTCGACCAAATATACTATGAACTGGGACATATAGAGGAGAAGGACAAAAATTTACCTGAAGCCATCAAATATTATAAACTATCTGCACTTAGCAGTCAGAAGAATAATGCTCAGAAATCATTGTCATACCTTGCTTTGGCTGATATATATTTTGCCAAACCCGATTACAAAAATGCCCAGGCTTATTATGATAGTACCGCTTTATTTATACCCAAAAATAATAAAGATTATGAACTTATCATGGAGAAAAAAAATGTGTTGGGAGAATTGGTGCGGAATATCACCACCATTAAACTACAAGACAGTTTGCTAAAACTTGCGGCAATGGACACCAACAAACTATATCGTTATTTAGAAAAAGCCATTGAGGATAAAAAATCGCAAAAAGAAGAAGTGGACAATACTTTGCCCCTAAACAATAATACCAATACAACGAGTTCAGGTGGCAGCGGGTTTTATTTCAGCAACTCATCCTTGGTTGCTATAGGTGTTACAGAGTTCAACCGCAAATGGGGTCAACGCAAGAACACTGACTTTTGGCGGGTAGCTGCTAAGGCACGAGAATTAGCGGACATTCAAAGCAATAATCTATCAACTGACAATACCTCAACACTTGATACCATTAATATTGGGCAAACGCCATTGGCTTCAAAAGCATCGCCCGAAATGAAAAAAATGCTGGCACAAATACCTTTTAGCGATGCTTCAAAAAAATCGGCCAATAATAAAATAAGTGACGCTTATGCTGGCAATGGCGATATTTATTACGACAAGTTGAACGATATTGAAGAGGCCAAAGAAAGCTATTTGAATTTGATTGACAAATACACCAGCTACGAAAAACTAGATAGGGTATTATATAAACTATATAAAATTAGCAATACACAAAACGACTCTTCACAAGCAGAAAAATATAAAAAATGGCTTGTTGGAAAATTCCCTAAAAGCCCTTATACACTCCTATTAACAAGTCCGCACAAAGACTACACACCAAAAGAAACCAATAAAGAAGTTTCGAATTATTATAATACTATTTATGAATCATATTTAAAAGCTGATTATAATAGTGCGAAAACACAACTTGGTGAAGTTGACAAGAAATTTCCGGGCACCAGTATCAAACCCAAGTTCGATCTACTAGATGCCATGATTGAGGCCAAAACAAACAACCTAACTGGTTACGAAACCAAACTAAAACTGGTACAAAGTAAATATCCAAATACGGCTGAATCGGAAAAAGCAGATGGATTATTGAAGGCATTGGAGAAATTAAAAAAAGGAGAGATTGATATGGGAGACACCTCTGCCATTAAAAAGGACAGTGCTGACGATAAAGAAAAAGACAAGGCTATTAAAAAAGGGAGCTACCAAAGTAAATATTCGTCGCGTTATTTTTATGTGTTATTGGTGCCCACCAGTATCCCCAACCCAGAAGAAGTGAAAATAAAATTTTCTGACCACAATTCCACCAAACACACACTGGAAGGGCTTGAGAGTAAGTTATTAGAATTTAATACCACCTATCAATTGTTCCGTGTTAATGAATTTAAATTAAAAGAAACCGCACTTAAATATTTGCTTGAAATAGATGGCAAACAAACGATGCTGAACGAGGCTGGAATTAAAGAAGTAAAGCATTTCATTATTAGTGATGAAAACTTTTTGGAATTGTACAATACCAAAGACTATGAGGGCTATATCGAGTTTTATAACAAGAATTTTTAAAAAAGTTCGGTCTTAAAAATATTCCTATATTATATTTGCACCTTCAATACGGTAGTCGTAGCTCAGTTGGTAGAGTCCCAGATTGTGATTCTGGTTGTCGCGGGTTCGAGCCCCGTCGATTACCCTTAGTTGAAAAGCCTCCGAAGAATTTATTCTTCGGAGGCTTTTTGGTTTTAGAATTCTTTGGATTGATTTAGCTTTTTTGAACAAATTCACCAATTCTCATATTCGTATATCAAACTAATACCGACACTCAATATATAATAGTCCAAAAGAAAGGGACTAAATGTATTAGACCTCTTTCATAATTCGATTCTAATAAATATAAAGGTTTGAAACACGAATTTTAA
>JAWXAU010000173.1 GCA_034439655.1 Bacteroidota bacterium
AATCACCCCAATTGAAATACAATACCCACAATATTAGTTTAATTTTTTGGCCATTTAAAGATACCAGAAAAAAGGCAAATTGTAATTGCGATACGAACGGGAAGAAAATTTAACAATTATTACCTCACCAATTTTACAGGCACACCTGCTTTTTCGTTTTCGGTATCTATATATAATAAATAAATGCCATGTGCCAAATTGCTCAAATCAATTGTCGTATTCAAATTACCATCACTGATAGCTCGTGCTTCCTGTGATAATAATTTCCCTGTGATGTCTGTAATTCTTAATGATACATGCGAACTATTTCCCACGGTAGCTATTAGGTTAAACACACCGTCGTTACTAGGGTTTGGCCATACACGTACTATTGCAGTATAATATACATTAGCGATGCCTACCGAGTTGAAATTATAGGATAGTGATGCGGGGGAAGTGCATCCGAAACTATCTATATATGCTACAGTATATAATCCCTTTTGAATGGGGACAAAATGATTAACAGAGGTGGTTCCTGTTATATTTCCCGCTAGTTTCCATACATAAGAAGTGGCACCTGCTGGCGATGCAATAAGTGTATCTCCTTGCTGGGTAATAATAGGAGTTGCTGGGGTGTGGAATGTAAATGTATGTGCTAGTGAGGTGGCAGTACAGCCATTGTTATCAATAATAGTAACCGTAAGAGTTGTGGTCTGTTTAATCGTGATAGCGGGAGTTGTTTCTCCTGTGCTCCAATTATATACATTTGCAGTGCCCGCTGTTAGCATAATACTATCGCCGGAACATAAATCTTTGGGACCACCAGGGGTAATAAATGCTTGCGGTGCATTATATATATTTATGCTTATAATATTAGAACTGTCCATACCACACAACGTGGACACCACTGCACGATAATTCGTTTGTGCAGTAGGAGAAACAGTGATGGAATTGCTTGTATTTCCTGCACTAACCCACGATGTGCCATTATAATATTGCCAATCGATACTACCTGTATTTCCAGCAAGTAATAAATCGGTAGAAGCACCAGGGCATATTGACGTTGCGTTTGTGGAGGCAGTCCCTGCAATTGCTTTGGGGTTTATAGTTATTGATATAGTTTTAGAAGTATCAGTTCCACATTTTCCACTGGTTACCAATGCACGATAAGATGCGGCTACTGTTGGTAATACATATATATTATTTGCCGATGATCCTAAATTTTGCCAGTTATTGCTATTATCATATTGCCATTCGATGGTTCCTGTATTTCCAGTAAGTGCGAAAAATGCTGAATCGCCAGGACAAATTGAGGATGCAGATGCAAATATATTTCCTGCTACTGCGGCAGGAGTTATTATAATACTTATTGTTTTAGAAGTATCCGTGCCACATAATCCTGCTGTAATTAAAGCTCTATAATCTGTATTTACAGTTGGTGAAACATATATACTATTTGCTGATGAACCTATACTTTGCCAAGCATTACCATTATAATATTGCCAATCGATATTTCCTATATTGTTTGATATAGCTAAATTGACAGAATCACCATTACAAATCGTAGTTGAACTTGCTGCAATACTACCTGCCACAGCTTTTGAATTCACAGTTAAAGTAACTTGGTTTGAAGAATCGGGAGCACAAACACCCGATGTGAGATAAGCTCTATATATAATTGTAGATACTGGTGCTATTTTATATGGATTTGCAGATGAGGCTAAACTAACCCATGCCGAACCATTAAAATACTGCCATGCAATATTGCCTGAGCTACTGCTTAATGATAAGGCAACCGAATCGCCTGCACAGATAGTATTTACAGAAAGCGATGCTGTTCCACCAATTGCCTTGGGACTAACAGTAACAGTAATTTGATTTGATGAATCATTTGGGCAAATACTGGAAGCCACATAAGCTCTATAACTGGTATTATTTGCAGGGCCTACTTTATGAGGATTTGCCGAAGAACCTGTGCTGGTCCAAACACCTGCAGATAAATATTGCCATATAATACTTCCTGCACTTCCCGAAAGTGTAAGACTCACCGAATCACCACTACAAATAGAAGATGCCGACAAGCCTGCCGTACCGCCCACAGCCTTGGCTGCAATAGCAACTATAACAGGAGCTGATGTGGTTGATTGACCATAAGAATCTGTTACTTTCACGATGATTGTATCAGTTCCGGCTGATGAAGGATTATAATATAACGAATCGTAGGGATGGCCTTTACCTGATGATAATAATGTGGAACCGTTTTTATACCATCGGTAAGTATACCCCGTATCATATCCAGTGCTGTATTGTTGGCCAATTCCTATGCAAAAAGCTATATTGCTATTGGGTGAAATAACTGGGTTTGGCGGAGATGCAATATCAATAGTATAATCTTCGCATTCGCCCACATCCAACAAGTTTGTATTGGCCACAAAACAGGGATTAAATTTACAAGCACCTGTATAGAAATAATAGTAATAGCCTGACATAATCCGCAAACGATAAGAGCCTTGTGCCTGCCCTGAAGGTACTGTGAATGGAATGGTATCGGTATATTGATGATAGGTGTTGCGACCAAGTTCTTCAGTCGAATCGAACACCGCATTACTATTCCAGTCTACCCATGCTATGGTTGCTTGCGGATAAGTAACTGAGCTAGACCCTGGTGTAACATATAATGAATAATTTGTACCTGCCACAAGATTGGCAATATTGGCCGAGTAATCAGTATAGTAAGCTGCACTGCTAGTTGGCACACCCGATGATTTGCTCAAATTGTTGAGGCTAACTTTGGTGATACCCCATTGATAGTTATTATTATAATAGTTGGCAACACCACCTGTGGGCGTACAGTAATCAATTTTTCTGCTACCATAAGGGGCAGCGGTATCGGGGGTGTAACTAGCAGTATTAAGCTTAAAAGCCGTGCAAGTTGCATCAATATAATTTCCAATTTTTGCACCAGAATTTACATCATAACTAATCCAGAAAAAATTAGATCCTGTCTGCAAAGTAATAGAATCGGTAAATGATATGGCTGAGCTACTAGGGCTTGATATAGTGCTACCAAATTGTGTAGTAGTATTATAATTAGAATCAGTACCTGTATACCAAAGTCGGGCATTACTGATATCATTAGTATTGGTAGTACCTGTTGTATAAAAGGTGAACGATTTGGCAGCTATTGGAAATGCGGCTCCCTTGGTATTTATTTTTATATGTATTACTTCGTTATTGGTGGTATTGAGCTGTACCGATTTTTTATTTTGAAAGGTCTGAGCAGAAATATAAAACATGCTTTTTATTGTATCAACATTTAAAGTATAATCTTCAGTTTCGCCATATGAAAATTGAGAACAGGAAGCTGCTGCGTAGGAGGTATAATAATCAGCTCTTATTCTTACTTGGTATTTGCCAACTAAAGTAGAATTTGGAACTAAGAACGATCCAGCAGCTTTAAGAGAAGTGGTTAATTGATTTGCCACCACACGTTCAGTTGAATCAAAAGTACCGTCACTGTTGAAATCGACCCATATATTTATATATTGTGCATATACATAAGAAGTGATATTATAGTTTACATATTCACCTTGATTGGTAGTAGTGCTGCTACTTGTATAATCGGAATAGGAAGTGCTGCTACAACCAGAAGTTTTACTGATGGAATCTAAAACTACATTACTCATATACATATAACATGGGTAAAGAGAATTGGGAGGAATACAATAATATATTTTTCTATCCCCATTTGGATTATTGGTGTCGGGTGCATACGTAGTATTGCCAAGTGTTACTGAATCGCAACCCGCATCTATATGGTTGTTCAATTTGGCATACGAAGGAATATCATAAGTTAACCAAAAATAATTGCAACCTGAAGTAGTCAATATCATAGAATCATTGATAGTAAAATTATTCCCAGGATAGGTAACATTGCTGCCAAACTGTGTAGTAGCAGCAAATACAGGACTTGAACCTGTATACCATATTTTAGCATTCCTAATTTCGTTGCTATCTGTGGTTCCTGTGGAATTAAGTTGGAATGATTTTACGGGTAAGGGATTGGCAACCCCAACAGTATATATTTTAATTCCGATTACTTGATTATTGGTAGTGTTACGTTGAACATTGATTGTATTTTGTGTAGTAGCAGATGATATATAATTCATATTTTTCATCGTATCAACATTTAACATATAGTCTTCTGTTTCGCCGTAATATAATTTGCTACATGCTGTGGTATTATAATAAGTATAATAATCTGCAGTTACCCTCACCACGTGTTGACCCACACTTGTACTAGTAGGTATAGCAAAGGTTCCACTAGCTTTCAAATTAGTTGATAATTGATTTTTTACCACTTGTTCGGCAGAATCAAACAAACCATTATCATTAAAATCGACCCATATTCCGATATACATATTATATGCATATAATGATATATTATAATTAATATAATCTCCTTGCGAGGTAGCGGTGCTCAAATTGGTGAAATCGCTAAACGAAGTAGGGCTACAACCTGAATTACTATTGATGGAGTCGATTGTAACATTATTTATATACATATAAGTACAGGGAGAGTATGAGGTTGCTGGCACGCAATAATATATTTTTCGACTTCCATAGGGAGCAATAGAATCGGGCATATATATAGTTCCAGAGATATCAAGTGAATCGCAACCTGCATCCAGCAAATTGCCTAGTACCGCAGATGGTCTAACATCATAAGCAATCCAGAAATAATTAAATCCAGAAGAAAGTGCTATGGAATCGTTCACAGTAATACTACTTCCAGGATTTGAAACTGTAGCACCCACTTGTGTAATAGTAGAAAATGTAGAATTTGTTCCTGTATAATATACTTTGGCATTTGATACATCTGCTAAATTAGTAGTTCCTGTACTATTCAAATATAAATTATTCAATTTTAGAGGACTCAACGAACCCCAGGTACTCACTTTGATTTTTATAATTTCGTTATTGCTAGAACCTCTTGAAACATTGGGCGTAATTTGAAAAGTAGTGGTTGAATTATATACCATATTACTTTGTGCCAATACATTTGCGGTATAATCTTCTATTTCTCCATAGTAGCCATCAGCACAAGCATCTAGCGATGTATATGAATAAGCGTATTGATGTCTTACCCGCATACGGTGATATCCAATGGCAGCACCTGCGGGTATTGTAATAGTCGTATTGCCAGTTGAGTTGGTTACTACAAGATATTTATTTAAAAGCTGTTCATTTGTATTATTAAAATTACCATCATCATCAAAGTCAATCCATATATTTATATAGGCATTATACGAAGTGACCGCTATACTGCTATTATATGTAATTCCTTGCTCAAATTTTACCACCTTATTGGTATAATCATTATATGCTTTCGAATTGCAACTAGTGCCTGTATTATTTGCCAAATCGGAAACCTCAAAATTACTGATACACATACCACCAGAAAAACATCCATAAGTCATAGTAGGTATACAATAGTTGATTAACCTAAACCCTGCGGGGGCTGTTATTGCTGGCGTTACCACAGTATCTATGTCTATACTGGTACATTCAGCATCGAGTGAATCACCCACTTTGGCAGCAGAATCTATATCATATACCAACCAAAAATAATTGTCGCTATTGCTCACTAATTCCTGACTTCCGTTAAATGCAAAACTACCCGATGGGGAATTTACGGTACTTCCAAATTTTGTGATTGTATTAAATGTCGTTCCCACACCTGTATAGTATAATTTTGAATTTTTGATATTCGCTACATTACTTGTACCATTGGTATTAAAACTAAATGAAAAAGCAGTATCTGTAGCATTACATGCAGGTGTTACATTAATCCTCAACATCACATTATTGTTAGTGCCAGGTGTTATATTTTGTGTGTTTTGTAGCAAAGTTGCAGCAGTATATGTTGACAAATTTGAACCAATACCTACTGCATGCCATGCAGCAGCCACTGCAAACATTTCATTGGAACAAGTACCGAATAAATCTTCTGCTGCCAGCAAAGAATAGGTGCGGGCATCATCATACTGTGCGGAAGAATATAAATAATAAGTAAGCGTACGGAAAGCTATAGCTCCTGCTTTATGGATGCCAATTGAGTCCACATTATAATAGTCGCCATTATCGTTAGTGCCTGTATCGCCTTCAGATAATAAATAGAACCAATAATTTTGAACCCCGCTATTGGTATGCACACCGCCATTATCGGCAGCACCCGTATACCAGTTTTGACCATAATAAGTATCAGGTTGGTTTTTCGATTTGGGATTAGCCATGGAGCGAATCGTCCAACCAATCTTGGTGGCAAGATCCCATTCAAATTTTCCTGAATCACCATACCACTCTATCGCAGTTCCCAAACAATCACTGAAAGATTCATTTAATGCACCACTCTCGTACGAATAATTTAATCCGGCTGTAAATGTTGTTAAACCGTGGGTAATTTCGTGGCCTGCAATATCCAAGGAAACAAGCGGGTTGATCGTACTTCCATTACCATCACCATAAGTCATATAGCTGCCATTCCAAAAAGCATTCGAATAATTGCTTGAATAATGTATATAGCTTATCAGTTTAAATCCTGAACCATTAATACTATTTCTTCCATGAACATTCTTATAATAGTCGTATGTCATTTCACTCCCAAAATGTGCATCTGTAGCATATTCATCTTTGTTACTGTTTACATTATTCCAAAGTGTGTCGGCATCTGTAAAATCAACCGCACTGCCATAGCTAGTTCCTTTTTGCATATTATAAGTCTCCACCCCATTGCCTCGTTTTGTTTCACGCAATCTGAAACTATTGGCAGCATAATAATCAGTTATTATTTGTTGCGTGCCGCTCATCGCGGTTTTAGCGGTTACAGGTGTGTCGGCAGTATGAATCCTATCTAAATGTGCAAGCACCTCTCCTACTTGAGCATCCACAAAAACATATTGGCGACTCATCGGGTCGATAGCGTATATATCGAATTTAAAGGCCAATCTATAACGCTTGGAGTCGGTAACATAATCGCTGGCTACATATACCATTTCGCCTTTGGGATACCAAGTGGCATATAAATCTTTTCTTTGCATTTTGATAAGCTGTTCGCTCATGGGGTCGTCCCACATAAATACTTTTGCGTTCATGTGTGCTATTGCACTTTTCAAGGCATCACTTTCTGAAATATTTTTACTATTTGATGAATTAAAATTATCATATAACAATCCATTCATCGAAACAACTTTGCCATTTTTCACATGTATTAAATACATGGTATTCTCAACAAGCAAACCATTATATAATTGTTGGTAACGGTAATGGGTATAACCTATTTGATCCGCTTCTTGTGTGAGCAATTTCAGCTCAAAACTTTCATCCAAGCCCATAGTATTTTTGAACCAAGGCATGAACTCTTCAAAACTGGGCTGGGCTGTTGCTTTAAACTTTAAAAACGAGGGAATGCTCGAATAGGGCTTGAACAATAACTTGGCGGCAATGGGCTCAAGTTTTTGTTGCAACTTGTGAGATTGTGAATACGAAAGGCCGCAGCCGATGAAGATAACGAAGAAAAGGGATAGTATTTTTTTGAAATTCATGAAATTAGTGATTATTCTTATTGGGAGGCAAAGCTAATAAAAAAAATGGAAATTGTTAATGGGAAATTGTTTCCGATGGAGGCGGATTGCTGACGCATGACATTTAGAATTATCAATGGTAAAACAGCAATCTTTAATGGTTAATGAGGCTTACGCCGTGTTATATATGTAGCTTTGCCAACTCGGCGTATGCACAAACATGGCAGAGTTGTCAAAGCTTTCCGTATGACATTAACCATTATAATCTGCCGTATGGCATTTATTATTTATCATTAACAATTATTCCCTCACCAATTTCACAGGCACACTCATTCCATTCTCCGTATCAATATATAATAAATATATTCCATGAGAAAATTTGCTCAAATCAACAACAGTATTTAATATTCCTGAAGTGGTGGTATGGTTTTCTTGGAACAACAATTTACCAGTAATATCTGTTACTTTAAGTGATATATGAGAACCGTTTCCTACATGGGCTATCATATTATAAATACCATCACTTGGGTTGGGCCATACATCAATTTTAGGTTTATTATTATATATAGTTTCGATGTTTACAAAATTGAAATTATACAAACCTGACAGTTGAGAAACACAGCCAACACTATCTTTTAAGCTTACTGCAAACATTCCTTTTTGGGTCGGTAATATATAATTTACTGGGGTGGTTTTAATCACGCTCCCTTTATACTCCCAGGTGTATGTTGCTGCACCTGCAGGCAAAGCGAATAAGGTATCCCCCTGCTGCGACAATGTAGGTGTAGAAGGATTATTGAATGTATATACATTTGAAGCAGAAGTGGCTTTGCAACCGTACAAATCTGTAATAGATACCTTCAAGACCGTAGTTTGTTTAATTGTGACTTTTTGAGTGGTATCTCCCGTACTCCAAATATATGATTTTGCTATATTTGTAGTAAGTGTAATACTATCAGGTGAGCATAGTGTTTTTGGGCCGCCGGGAGTTATTGTAACAATGGCAACAGGGAATACATTTACAATTATTATATTTGAACTGTCAATACTACAAATGGTAGAAACTACAGCACGATAATTTGATTTTGCTGTTGGAGGAACTGTAATAGTATTTGTTGTATCTCCCATACTTACCCATGTAGAATTACTATAATACTGCCAATCAATTCCTCCTGTATTTCCCGTTAAGGTAAAAGTAGTTGTAGTCCCAGGGCAAATAGAGGAAGCCGCAGCAGAAGCCACTCCAGCAATGGCTTTGGGATTAACTATAATAGTCATAATTTTAGAAGTGTCTGTGCCGCAACCACCATTGGTCACAACCGTCCTGTATGATGCCGTGGCATTTGGAAATACATTTCTAGTGTTCGAATTGGCAGCAATATTTTGCCAGTTACCGCCAATATCAGATTGCCATATAATATATCCCGTAGTTCCAGATAAAGAAAGCATAGAAGTATCACCGGGGCAAATCGCAGTTTTTGAAGCTATAATAGTTCCCGCCACCGGAAGTGCAGTTACTATAATAGTTGCGGATTTTGTAGAATCACTTCCACAAGTGCCCGCCGTTACATAGGCTCGGTAATTGGTATTGCTCGATGGTTTTACATAGATACTATTGCTTGTTAAACCTACACTTTGCCAAGCACTGCCTGTATTATATTGCCAATTAATAGTCCCCGTATTATTTGATAAAATTAAATTCACGGAATCACTGGCACATATAAAAGTAGCAGAAGAAGATATACTTCCCGCAACTACTTTTGGATTTACTGTTAAGGTTAATTGATTGGACGAATCGGGTAAACAGGCACCAGAGCTTAGATAAGCTCTATATATATTAGATGCTGAAGGTGAAAATTTGTGGGGATTTTTAGATGACCCCATATTGGTCCAAACATTATTATTATAATATTGCCAAGCAATAGTTCCTATATTATTTGCCAAAGATAAACTAAGCGAATCGCCTGCACAGATAGCAGATGCTGATAATGCAGCCGTACCTCCCGCAGCTTTTGGACTTACCGTTACCGATATATTTTTAGAAGAATCAGCACCGCAAATTCCAGAAGTGACCAATGCTCTATATATAATACTTGTAGTAGGTATTATATAAAAACTATTGGTAGTATCTCCCGAATTTTGCCATGTAATATTATTGTAATACTGCCACTTAATTGTTCCTGTATTTCCTGTAATACTTAAATTAACAGAATCGCCGACACAAAGAGATGCAGAGCCTGGAGATACTGAACCTGCAACACTTTTGGGGATAACGGTTACGGTAAGTTGATTGGACGAATCGTTGCCACAACTTCCAGAACTTATATAAGCTCTGTAAATAGTATTGGAGGTTGGATAGGCTTTATAAGGATTTGCCGAGGAGCCTAAATTGGACCAAGCACTTCCATTATACGATTGCCAATTGATAGTACCTGTACTGCCCGACGAAGATAGATTTACAAAATTGCCGTTGCAGATAGTTGACGAAGATATAGTTGCTGTTCCCCCCACAGGCATAGGGGATATTTTCACTACCACCTTACTTGAGGTAGTAGTTTGATTATATACATCTGTAATTTTAACTGTAATAGTATCATTCCCTGCTGATGAAGGACTATAATATAGTGAATCATAAGGATGTCCTTTGCCAGATGATAATGATGTGCTACTATTCTTAAACCATTGGTATTTATAACTTGAATCGTAGCCGGTGGTAAACAACTGCCCACCGCCTATGCAAAATGATACATTTGAATTGGGTAAGATAACCGCAGTGGGTGCAGCAGGTAATATATTTAGGGTATAATCTTCTGTTTCTCCATAATACAATTGACTACATACATAAGACGCTGGAAAACTAATGTAGTCAGCCATTACACGCATTTGGTGTTTGCCTATTGGAGCAGAACTAGGTATCGTAAATGAGCCAACATCTTTCAGACTACTCGATTGTTTGTTCTTTACCATTTGTTCTGTGGAATCAAATATACCATTATCATCAAAGTCGACCCATATATTTATAAATTGGTCATATGCATATAATGATACCGTATAAGTAACCGATTTTTTTTGCGAAGTAGTAGTACTGTTACTTGTAAAATCAGAATACGAGGTGCTACTGCAAGTAGAAGTCTTATTAATAGAATCGAGTTTTACATTGCTTATATACATATAGGTACAAGGTGAAATAGAAGTGGGTGGAATGCAATAACCAATTTTTCTATTCCCTGCTGGATTTGTTGTATCAGCTATATAAATGGTGTTTCCAAGTGTTATAGAATCGCATCCTGCATCTATATAGTTTCCCATTTTTGCAGTTGATGCTACATCATAGGAGAGCCAAAAATAATTAGTTCCTTTCGACAATACCATAGAATCTGTAACAGTAAAGTTGTCTCCAGGATATATGATAGTATTGCCAAATTGCGTAGTTGTATTATATACAGAATTGGTGCCGGTGTACCACACTTTGGCATTCCTAATTTCAGCAGTATCAGTAGTGCCATTTGTATTGATATTGAAGGCTTGCATGGGTATGGCATTCCCTGTTCCACCCATCACCACCTTCATAGCTATTACCTGGTTATTGGTAGAACTTTTTTGTACTGAATTTGTATTTTGTGTAGTATTAGAAGATATATAATACATGTTTTGAGGCGTATCAACTTTTATAGAATAATCTTCCGATTCTCCATAATATAATTTACCACAAGGCGTAGAATTATAAGTAGTAAAATAATCGGCTGTAACCCTTACCGAATGCTGCCCAATGGAGGTTGACGAAGGAATTGTAAAAGCACCCGTTGCTTTAAATCCTGATGAAAGATTATTTTGGACCATAATTTCTGTTGAATCGAAAATTCCATTATTATTTAAATCGACCCAAATACAAACATACATATTATAACCATATAATGATATACTATAGTTTACTTGATCGCCCTGTGCAACTATGGTACTCAAATTGGAATAATCAGAATACGAGGTAGAACTGCATCCTGTGGTATTATTGATAGAGTCGAGAGTTACATTATTTATATACATATAGGAGCAAGGAGATGTAGAAGTTGGCGGAAAACAATTGCTTACCTTACGGAATCCTGCAGGTGCTGTAATAGTAGGCGTTACAATGGTATCCACTGTTACAGAAGCACATTCTGCATCAACGGAATCGCCTAAATTTGCATTAGAGTCTATATCATAAGTAAGCCAAAAATAATGATCGTCATTCTTTTTAAGTTTTTGTGAACCGCTAAAGGTAAAGGTTCCCGAAGGTGAAGTTTTTGTACTGCCATATTGGGTAGTAGCAGCAAATGTATTGCTCGTTCCTGTATACCATAATTTGGCGTTTTCTATATCCGCAACATTGCTTGTTCCATTGGTATTAAACGTAAATGAAAAAACAGTATCGATGGCATTGCATGCAGGAGTAATAGCAACACGAAGTATTATATTATTTGTACTGCCTGGTAATATGCTTAATGTATTTTGTTGTAATGATGCGACTGTTTTATAGCTCAATTCTGAACCAATACCCACAGCATGCCAGGCAGCAGCTACTGCAAATGATTCAAAGGAACAAGTACCATACAAATCTTCTGCGGCTTTTATAGAATAAGTGCGGGCGTCGGCATACTGCGAAGAAGTTCCCAAATAATAAGTAAGGGTCCGATAAGCTATCGCTCCAGCTTTCCAAATTCCTATAGAATCCACTTTATAATAATCACCATTGTCATTGGTTCCTGAGTCGCCGGTACTCAGTAAGTAAAACCAAAAGTTTTGGACGCCACTATTGGTATGTACGCCGCCATTATCACCTGACCCCGTATACCAGTATTGGCCTTTATAGGTGTTTGGATCACTATATGCTTTTGGGTTTCCGATGGAGCGTATCGTCCAACCTATTTTGGTGCCAAGGGGCCACTCAAATCTATCTGAATCGCCATACCACTCGATGGCAGATCCTAAGCAATCGCTGAAGGATTCATTCAATGCACCACTCTCATAAGAGTAAGTTAAATTAGCGGTATTTGAGGTGAGTCCATGTACTATTTCATGTCCTGCAATATCCAATGAAACCAAAGGCTTGATGGACGAACCATTCCCATCACCATAAGTCATATAACTTCCATTCCAAAAAGCATTGAAATAACTACTTGAGTAATGTATATAACTTATAAGTTTGAAACCAGAGTTATTGATACTATTTCTATTATAAGTATTTTTTAAATAATCATAGGTCATTTCCGCACCAAAATGTGCATCGGTAGCATATTCATCATAATTGCTATTCACATTATTCCATGTGGTATCACTATCCGTAAAATCAACCGCACTCCCATAGCTTGTACCTGTTTTCATATTATAGGTTTCTATACCATTGCCACGATTTTTTTCTCGCAATCTAAAACTATTTGCCGCATAATAGTCTGTATATATTTGCCTATCCCCACTCATAGCGGTTTTCGCTGTTACCAAAGTATCGGAGGTGTGAATTCTATCAAGATGTGCAATCACTTTTGCTTGTTGTGCATCTACAAATACATACTGACGGCTTAAGGGTTCTGTAGCATATATATCGAATTTATAAGCCAACTTATATTGTGTGGCATCAATTATATAATCGTTTGCTACATATACCAATTCACCTTTTGGATACCAAGTCGCATATACATCATTTGCTTGTTGCTTAATCAACTGTTCGTTTAAAGGATCTTCCCACATATATATTTTTGCGTTCATATATATCATAGCTTTTTTCAATGCCGCATCTTCCGTTATACTTTTATTAAACCCTATATTAAAATGGTGATATAACAATCCATTCATCGAAACTATTTTTCCTTCTTTTACATGCACCAGGTACATCGTATTTTCAACAGGTAAATTATTATATAGTTGTTGGAAACGATAATGGGTATAACCTATTTGATCGGTCTCATTGGTCAATAATTTGAGACCAAAAGCTTCATTTTCCCCCATTTTGTTTTTAAACCAATCTTCAAAATTTTCAAATATTGGCTGCAATTCAGGTTTGAAAATAACAAAACTAGGAATCTCCGACTCAGGTTTGAACATGAGCTTGTCGGCAACAGGTTCTAGCTTTTGTTGAATCGATGAAGTTTGTGAATAGACGCAGCCCGCAGCCGTAAAGACAACTACGATTAAAGTAAGTAGATTTTTTAATGCCATTGAATAGTAGATTTTATTAGCGACGCAAAGCTAAATGATTAATAGTTAATTATCAATGGTTAATTATTTCCGTCGCCCCCCCCCGCGGCGGGGCTATCGGGAGGGGTGAATGATTTCTACCAGCAGCAGATTGCTTAAGCTGGATGTCATTAACCATTCGCCATTATATATTGCCGTTCCGAAACATTGGAAGGCATAAACCATTACAGTTAAATCAAAACGGACTTTGAAAATTTTTATTATTCATGAAAACAGTATCTGTGAGCGTTTTTAAAAACTGCACCAAATCACTTTTATCTTGATGTGTAAGTCCTAAACCAAATTGTTTATTGGTTTTAGTCATCAAAGGGTCAATATTGGGTGAGCTTAATTTCACCCCTGAATTATAAAATTCCACTACTTCCTCCAAAGTTGCAAAACGCCCGTCGTGCATATATGGGGCTGTAAGTTCAATATTACGTAAAGTAGGAACAGAAAATTTACCTCTATCATATATCTTACCCGTAATCAAAGATCTTCCTTCACTAGGGCCAACTAAAATAGAGTCGAGGCCATTGTTACTAAATGCATTTGAACTATACAATACACTTCCATGGCAGTGAAAACAATCACCTTTCTCCGACATGTATATTTCGGCACCACGCATCTCGGCTGCTGTGAGTGTTGCTTTGTGATTTTTATATTGATCCAACTTTGAATTTGAACTAATCATAGTACGCATAAATTGTGATATGGCGTATACTATCTTTTGCTGAAGTTCTGGATAAGGTATTTTAGCTATATTTCTTAGGCCAAAAGCCTTTAAAAACAAATCGGGATATAGTGCATGACGCGAAAAACGTGCATATATTGAATCTTGATTTGAATTAAAAAATTCTGGTCCAAAATCAGCAATTCCTTCATGGTCGAGCACATTCTCGCTACCATTCCAATTAAAGTCACTATTCCATGCCAAATTTATATGAGGAGGTACGCTGATTCTTTCACCAGTTTGTAAAACAAATATTGGAATACTATATGACTTATCAGAATTGTGGCAAGAAGAACAACTTCTTCCATTGGTGGAAAGTATATTATCATAATATAACATTCTTCCTAATTGTATGCCTTCTACAGTAAGTGGATTAAACGCTGGTATTACGGGCTTCGGAAACCCTTTTGGTATTTCTAATTCATAAGGCGTAGGACTAGGAATACCTGTATCAATGGGCTTGTCTTTACGGCAAGTTACTAACAAAACTATTATACCGAAAATTATAAAAAGTGGTTTAGTGAATCTGAAATACATCGTTCCCGTTTTTACTTATTTTTTGCATCAATGAATCAATACCCATTATATAGTTCCCGTCGGTATCAAAATTATAGGTATAGGGATTCTTGAACCATTCACTTAAGTCCATGGTCAATTTTAAATTTGTTCCATTTTTTAACACACTAAAATCTTTATTAATATCAATTTTAACCAATTGAGAATTTCTACCTAAGTGCATGGCAAAACCTACGGTATCTTTACTAACGTAATCTCCTTCGAATTGCAGAAAATGATAGCCACCTCCCATCATATCAGGCCATGCCATATTTTGTACCTCTAAATTTGACCCCAAGGCATCTGTTACATTACTAGCGGAATCTACGCCTATAAAAAATGAAATACCATTATAATTTCCTTCTACATTTTGTAGCCAAGTTCTAACAGTACTCAATTCAGATTCGACATCAACCAACCAATGAACAGGCAAAAAAACATTATTGCCCGTATTTCTTTTTAACACAATATTTGAAATAAAATATCTTAAATGCCTTACTCTATATTTATTGCCTGCTTGGTTAGTATACCAATCCTTATATAAACTTAAATGGGAAGTTTCAACTACATGGTTTAAAGATATAGTGAACTTAGGGTTTGGCTCAATCACTATTGGGTTTTTTTTGCAAGAAAACGCAAAAACGATAAGGCCTGAATATATAAAAAATAATTTCATTTTAAAGTTCCTACAAAATTAATATCCTATAATGATTATAACATGATATATCTCACAAAAAAAACTAATATAAATCATAAAAATAAGTTTAAAGAGACCTCAATTTTGAAAATTCCATCGCAATCGCATGAACACAGAATTATTTTTGTCTGAAAATGGCACACTCACCATTCAAGATTATTATACTGAAATCGCTAGGTTAAAAAAAGAAAAAAATGTGGTGATACTATCACATTATTATATGCCTCCCCAATTACAGTTATTGGTAGATGAAGGTGGTATTGCCGATTTTTTGGGCGATTCACTTGGGTTAAGTATCGAAGCTACAAAAGTGAAACAAGAAAATATTATATTTTGTGGAGTAAGTTTTATGGCCGAAACCGCTAAAATTTTGAACCCGACAAAAAATGTGTTTATCCCCAATAAAAATGCAGGATGTTCACTAGCTTCAAGTATTACAGCCAATGATTTGAAGAATTTCAAAAAAAGATTCCCGAATATTCCCATCATTGGATATGTGAACACCTACGCTGAAACCAAAGCAGAATGCGATATCTGCTGCACTTCCCGAAATGCGTTGAACATCGTCCGCTCATTTACAGAAGAAACCTTAATGTTTGTTCCAGATAAATATATGGGTGCAAATTTACGTACCAGAATTCATCGTGAAACAGGGAAAAATATGATGCTGTGGGATGGGAAATGTGAAGTACATGAGCAATTTAAAAGTGATTCATTTAATATTATTAAAAGCCAATACCCCAATGCTAAAATGTTGCTACATTGGGAAGTGCCTGAAGCCACAGTTAAAGAGAATTTAGAAGAAATGGGAGGTGTTTTGGGCAGCACCAGTGATATAATAAACTATGTAAAAAATAGTAAAGATCATACTTTTATACTGGGCTCTGAATGCGATTTGGGAAGTACTTTAAAACGGTTGTACGCCGACAAACAATTTATAACGCCCTGTATCAAATGCCAGTATATGAAAATGATTACGCTCGATGCTACATTAAATGTCTTAAATGCGATTGGAAATGAAGAACAAAAAAACTATGAAATAAAATTAGATGATGAAATTATATATAAAGCCGCAATACCTTTAAAAAGGATGCTCGAATTTAGTTGAACAATTGATGAATCCTAAATTAAATATAATCTGCGTGGGAGGTGGTATCAGTGGGTTGACATTTGCCCTAAAAGCAGTTGCTTTTGCCAAGGTATATCTCATAGCAAAAGATGGTTTATATATATCAAACTCATACCAAGCCAAAGGCGGGATAGCAGCGGTGTTTGCAGACAATGATTCAGTGGATGCACATATACAAGACACCCTTGTGGCAGGAGAAGGATTATGCAATAATCATGCGGTGAACTTTATGATAAGAAATGCCAAAGAAAGTATTATAGAATTGTTAAGGTTAGGAGTAGATTTTACCCAAGATCATCACAGGAATTTAGATTTATCAAAAGAAGGAGGGCACAGACATAACCGCATTGTACATGCAAAAGATGAAACAGGCAAGCACGTTATTGAAACATTGGTGAAATTGGTTCGTGAGCACCCCAATATTTATATATATGAAAATCATTTTGCAATTGATTTGATTATAGAAAATGGTGAATGTTGCGGAGCTACCATCCTTGATCAAGATAAGAATGAAATATATAAACTATTTGCTGATAAAACAATATTAGCAACTGGAGGAGCTGCACAAGTTTATGCATTAAACACAAATCCCAACAGTGCATCAGGTGATGGCTTTGCAATGGCTTACCGAGTTGGAGCAGAAATTTCTAATATGGAATTTGTGCAATTTCATCCAACTATGTTATATTTGAAAAACCAAGAGGAAAATATATTAATTAGTGAAGCCTTACGTGGTGCTGGTGCGGAGCTAAAGAATTTGGATGGTAGCATCTTTATGAACAAATATCATCCCATGGGTTCACTAGCTCCACGCGATATTGTTACAAGAAGTATGATAAAGGAAATGCAAAAATGTCATTCTGATTTTTTATATCTTGATGCAACGCATATAGAGAATGGACTATTAGAAACTGAATTTCCATACATATATAATATATGCAAAAAATATGGAATAGATATTAGTAAGCGTATGATACCTGTGGCACCTGCTGCACATTATATATGTGGTGGTGTAAATACTGATTTAACAGGTAGAACCTCAGTTCCTAATCTATTTGCTATTGGTGAAGTGGCGTGTACAGGGGTGCATGGGGCTAACAGACTCGCCAGCAATTCTCTGTTGGAGGGATTGGTGTTTGCGAATGCTGCGGCGATGTATATTCAATATTCGCCGATAGGAATACATGAATATTATAAACATATTATAACGCATGTAACAGAGGAAAAACCACCAAAAAGTAGCATATCTGTCGATTTAAAAAAGATACAATCCCTAATGTGGGCTAATGTCGGCATTGTTAGAAATGAAGAAGCGTTGAACAAGGCAAAATATACATTAAAAAAATGGGAAGGCGAATTATTGGATATAAATCCTAAGAATACACTTTCAAGAGATAATTGCGAATTATTGAATATGGTACAGACTAGTCTGCTCATAACAGAAGCTGCAATAGTTAGGAAGGAAAGTATCGGCACTCACTATAGAGATGATAGTATACACAATATTCAAAAAAATATTTTTCAGGGCAACATAAATTCTAAAGAGGAATTTACCTTATAAAAAAACAGCATAGTTGCTTTTCTGATTTGAATCATATTTTGACAAGTTTGTTTCATGGTAATTTGTATCATTAAAATATAAATCGTTTTGACTGAGAAATTTTTTCCTGAAGTAGCTGTAATTGTGCTAAACCACAATGGAAAAAAATTTCTAGATGATTGCTTTAATTCTATAAGGTTAACCACATATTCCAATTATAGAATTTACTTATTGGATAATGCATCCACCGATGATGATGTGACTTATGTTAGGTCAACTTTCCCTGAAGTACATATTATACAAAATAGCGAAAATAATGGTTTTTGTGCTGCCTATAATTTAGCATTTACACAATGCACAGGAAAGTATTTTCTTTGTTTGAATAATGATGTGAAAGTAAAACCTGATTGGCTTACACATTTAGTAAATGTGGCAGAAGAAGATGATATGATAGCCGCACTACAGCCTAAAATTGTTTCCTTTTTTGATGAGCATAAATTTGAATATGCTGGTTCGAGTGGTGGCATGATGGATATATATGGTTTCCCATTTTTGCGTGGGCGTGTATTTGATACTATTGAAGATGATAACGGACAATATGATGACATCTCGGATATCTTTTGGAGTTGCGGTGCTGCCTGCTTTATTAGAGCTTCAGTACTCAAAGAAATAGGAATATTTGACGAAACTATTGTGCACCACATGGATGAAATAGATTTGAATTGGAGAATGCATTTAATGGGCTATAAAGTTAAAGTAGTGCCGCAATCTATTATACTTCATTATGGGGGTGCAACTATACAACAACAAAGTTTTAAGAAAATGTATTGGAATCATCGTAATTCATTATACCTATTATTGAAAAACTATGGTATTAAAAATGCGATTTCAAAATCATTCGTGCATGTATTGCTCGACTATATAGCTATTGGTAAAAGTGTTGTATCTCTTGAATTTACTAGAGCTTTAGCAATATTCTATGCACATTTATGGATTACACTTAATATTTTTCTGATTAACAAAAAGAGAAATCAAGTGCAAAAAATGAGGACTAAAAATGATGATTATATACGCAGTAAATTTTATCCCAAAAGTGTTGTGTGGCAATATTTCTTTAGCAACAAGAAAACTTACACAGAACTTATCAAACATTAAAATAAATCTCATATATTATGAAAATAAATCTCATAGCAGAACATCTTAACGGATTGAAAGTAATTCAACCAGATGTATTCGACGACGACAGGGGATTCTTTATGGAAGTATTCCGTACCGATGAATTTGAAAAATTGGGAATCCCTACCAATTTTGTGCAAGATAATCATTCACGATCTGGCAAAAATGTGCTACGGGGTGTCCATTTCCAATGGGAACCACCGATGGGAAAAATTATGCGTGTAACCTATGGTGAAGCATTTTTGGTGGCAGTTGATATCAGAAAAGGTTCGCCTAGCCTAGGGCAATGGCATGGAGAAATTGTTTCATCACAAAACAAGAAACAAGTTTGGGCTCCTGCTGGATTTGCCCGTGGTTTTTGTGTGTTAAGTGAAGCTGCAGAAATTCAATATAAATGCACCGGGCTCTATAATAAAAATGCGGAATCTGGCATACAATGGAACGACCCAGCAATTGGTATCAAATGGCCCATTAGCAATCCGCAACTTTCAGAAAAGGATAAAACTGCACAAACATTGGAGCAGTGGCTATCAAGCAATTTGTCGGGCAATTTCAGATATTAATATATATAGTAATGACTAAGAAAAAAATTTTTATTGCAGGAGGTTCTGGCTTTGTCGGAGCCGTATTATCTCCCTATCTTCATCATGCAGGATATGATATTACCATTGCCGATACATGCTGGTTTGGCGAACATGCACCTCGTGGAATTACCTTAATGAAACTAGATCTGTTTGATTTAAAAATTGAACAATTGAAAGGATATGATACGGTGATATTTTTAGCAGGTTTATCAAACGACCCTATGGCCGAATATGCACCATCAGGTAATTTCATATATAATACTGCACTACCAGCATATATAGGTTTTATAGCCCGTGAAGCTGGAGTAAAAAGAGTGATATTTGCCAGTTCGTGTTCAGTATACGGCTATACACATAATAAGACATATACAGAAATTGATGAGGCGGTTTGCAACTATCCTTATGGCGTTTCAAAACTTCAAGGTGAATGTGTATTAACGTCGTTGCAGACTGAAGATTTTTCTGTTATATGTTTGCGGCAAGGCACTATTAGTGGATACAGCCCTAGAATGAGATTGGATCTAGCGATCAATACTATGATGAAAAATGCGATGTTGAAACATGAGATTACGGTTTCAAATCCTAAAATTTGGCGACCCATTCTCGGCTTGAAAGACCTGTGTAAGGCTTATCACTTGGCTATAGACAGCAAGCCTAGTATCAATGGTATTTTCAATATCGCTTCGTTTAACAATACAATTGGGGAGCTTGCCCAACAGCTAAAAAATATACTAGAAAAAAAGTATAACACGCTTATAAAGATAACCGATAAGAATATACAAGACTATCGAAACTATAAAGTAAGTTGGCAAAAGGCACAAGAGGTCTTATGGTATAATCCAGCACAAACTGAAGCAGATATTATTGAAGATTTGCTTGAAAACATTGACAAGTTTAATGATTTTAAAAATCCGAAGTATTATAATATAGAAGTTTTCAAAAATATTAAAACCAAATACTAAAGTATGAAAGTACTAGTTTTAGGAGCAAATGGACAATTGGGTAATGATATAGTTTCGGCATTTGAAAAGGAGCATGAGGTTATAGGAATTACCCATGATGATATCGATATCGGAAATTTATCAGATATACATCAATTACTGTTAGAAAAAAAGCCTAATATATTAATAAACACTACAGCCTTTCACCATGTGGAACTTTGTGAGCAAAGCCCAGAAACTGCTGAACTTGTTAATGCGATAGCTGTAGGATTTATGGCAAATATATGCAAGATGTTGCATATAAAATTTGTACATTTCAGCACAGATTATGTATTTGATGGCGAAAAAAAAACACCTTATGTTGAAACTGATTTTGCAAGTCCCGTTAATGTATATGGTAAATCAAAACTTCATGGTGAGAAACTAATTTTAGAAAATAATCCCAATGCACTTATTATAAGAATTTCTGCTATATATGGTCAACATGCCTGTAGGGCAAAGAAGGGTTTGAATTTTATACAATTGATGCTGAAACTTGCTCAGGAAAAGGGCGAAGTAAAAGTGGTTGACGATGAATTTGTATCACCTACCAGCACTAAAAATGTAGTGCAACAAGTAGCACTAACTCTCAAATCGGATATCAATGGTATTGTACATGCTACGTCAGAAGGACAGTGCTCGTGGTATGAATTTGCTGAAGAAATATTTAAATATACCCATACAAAAGTAAATCTATACAAAGGCAGTTCATCAGATTTTCCTGCTAAAGTAAATAGACCAAAATATTCAGTACTTCAAAATGACGTGCTACATAAAAATAATATCAACATCATGCTTCCATGGAAAGACGCTTTGCACCAATATCTTGACGAAATTAAAAAATAAATAATATATATGTCATTCAAAACAATAATAGAACCATTTAAAATAAAATCAGTCGAGCCCATTTTAATGAGCACTAAGATTGAACGAAAAAAATATTTAGAAATTGCCCATTATAATACATTCCTTTTAAAGAGTGAACAAGTAATCATTGACCTGCTCACTGATAGCGGCACCTCTGCAATGAGCAATGAACAGTGGGCTGCCATGATGCGTGGCGACGAATCGTACGCAGGGGCTAAAAGTTGGGAACGATTTTATAATGCTGTTTTCGAACTCACAAATTTTCAATATATACTACCTACACATCAGGGAAGAGCTGCTGAAAGAATATTATATAGTTTCTTGGGTGGAAAGGGGAAAGTATTTATAAGTAATACCCATTTCGACACTACCCGTGCAAATATTGAATTTAGTGGTGCTACGGCAATCGATATTGCAATCGGCGATTCAAAATTACATGAAGTGTATCATCCATTCAAAGGGAATATAGATATAGAAAAACTCGAAAAAGCAATTATAGAGCATGGGCCACAAAGTATAGGAGCTGTTATATTAACCGTTACAAATAACAGTGGTGGCGGGCAACCTGTGAGTATGTTAAATGCAAGAGCAGCATCAGAGATTTGTAAAAAATATAAAGTATTATATATAATTGATTGTTGTCGAATTGCTGAAAATAGTTATTTTATAAAGCACAGAGAAGGTGGTTTTGAAAATTATACTTATAAAGAAATTGCCCAGCAAATGTTTTCACTAGCCGATGGTTGTATCATGAGTGCAAAAAAAGATGCATTGGTAAACATGGGTGGTTTTCTTGCTCTCAAAGATGAGAAGATAGCCCAAGCGTGTACTAATTTGCTAATTATTACAGAAGGATTCACAACTTATGGTGGATTAAGCGGACGTGATATGGAAGCCATTGCAGTGGGATTGAATGAAGTTTTTGATAAGGATTATTTATATTATCGTATTAAAAGTACGGAATACCTTGGCGAGAAATTAAAAGAAAGAGGTGTGCCAGTAATGTATCCAATTGGAGGACATGCAGTTTATATTGATTCTGCAAAGCTATATAATCATATTCCGCTTAACCAATATCCTGGACAAGCATTGGTATGCGAATTATATTTACTTGGCGGAATTAGGTGCGTAGAAGTGGGATCGGTGATGTTTGGAAAATATGATGAACATGGCGAATTAATTCCTGCAGCTATGGAACTGGTGCGGCTGGCAATTCCACGAAGGGTTTATACCCAAAGCCATATCGATTATGTAATAGAAGTATTTGACGAGGTGATGAAGAATAAATCAAATACCAAAGGATATAAGATTATATATGAAACCGAACTTCTTCGGCATTTTACAGCCCATTTCGAAAAACTATAATAGTCTACTTATTATTTAGTCGTAAATGATTTTTCTAGTTGTATAGCTTTGGGAAATAATATATTATTTTCTAAATGTATATGCAAATGCAAATCATCTTCAAATGCTTTAAGTATTTTATAAAATAAAGTATAAGTGGCACATGCATCATTGGGGAGCTCGTAGTGGTTTGACAATACATTGATTTGTTCAAAATACTTACCTACTACCTCGTGCTCCATTTCCATCATATTGATGGGGTTTTGCACACTGCCCAATCCTTGTATTTTGGCTTTTTGATTTTGTGCCAAATCTTTAATATAGGGGAACAAAATCACTTCTTCTTTTTTAAGATGATTGGTGAGTTCATTAATCACATCATATACCAATTGTTGAATTTTAATAAGTTCTGGATGCTCATTACCGTGTACACAAACAACTTTTTCAGCATATTGTATTAAATCAGGGATGGTCTTTTTAATATAGGAATGATGCGTATTTACTATATAGTCTACTAAAAAATCTAAACTCCATTCATTATAGGGCAGCTCCCTCCCATTTGTGTAATCTTCTATATTTTGTATCTCATTTTCTATTTGTAAAATATCTAAGCCTTTTTCTACACATATTTCTTTCAATTGTTTTTTACCGCCACAACAAAAGTCTATCCCATACTTCGAAAATATTTTTGCTTTTCTGTAATCGTTAGCCGCAATTTCCCCAACAGTTTCTTGTATGTCTGCCAAATTTCGTTTGGTAATTTTCACTTCCCAATATCGAGGACCGTTTAATAAATAGTCCCATGTGAAACTATTCCCTCTCTCTGCAATCAATTGATAGTAGAGAGGTTTGGGGTCATGGTCGTTGTGAATTATTAAGCTTTCGCCTTGTTTAAGTGTATCATATTTTTTGAAAATAGTAGCATGTTTTATTTGAGGAGGCAGGATAGTTACGTCCAAAACCGAAGAATTTGATTGTTCCATTTTTATAAATTTTCTTAAAACAGTTATCACCAATGATAATACTATCTCACAAAATTAGCATACTATATAGGGTATAATTTATGCGTCCAATCACATTTATAAAATGAAATTTGTCAAAATTTCAATTAGTTGAAATGGGATATAGATGCTTGCATGTACTCACTTAGTTTTGGCTAGAAACGGCACCAATCGTGAGGTTGTAGGACTAGTTTAGCAAGGCAACTAATGGTATTTAGATTTTTGCATTTTCATTTTAGTATTTATTTAGTAAGTTCAAACGGTTTGCAAATTTTAGACTGAAAATCTATATTTCCCTGCCAACATAAAATGTTATTATCATCGATAATTTTATAGGTATAATTTCTTGTTCCCCTCATTCCGCCACAGTATTTGCGGGCGGTTATCATGCCTGATTGATTACAAGCAGGAATTGTATTTGTATAATTGTTAGCCTGACAAGTTCCCGCCAAGGTACCATCAACATATATAGAAAGTGTTTTGCTCCCGTTTGCAATTAAATTGTCGGAAGCTGCTTTGGCAAACCAAAATGTAACTGAACCATCGTAGGTGCAAGTGCCATTATCTTTTTTTACCGTTGATGAATAATTGCTGGCACTGCTATCCATACATCCCGATCTGTGACAACTTGAAAGCGAAAGTGTGATACCGCATATCAGACTTAGATTTAATAAAAATATATATTTCATTATGCTTTTTTTAAGTTTTACAAAATATTCTAAATTGAGTTGCAAAAGTGAACCAATTAAACTCATTATATTTTAAATAAGTTTAAAAATATATTATATAATCCTCACCTTTACATTACAAAGGTCATAGAGATTGCATTACAATAGATATGATTTTTATCAGTTTAACAACTGATTGTTAATAGGTTTAGTAGGTAACATTAACTCCTGCACCAAAGCCCATATCACTATCGTAGTGTGTTCTGATAGCGATATTTTTATTGGCTACATATTGTATACCTATCATATACTCTTTGTCGGTATTTAGCATAAAATGCATTCGCAATCGCTTTGAAATGGGGATATCGTCTCGCTTAATTTGTATAAGAAATGTGCCGTCTGAGAAAATTTCTGATTCTAATTTTACCAGCATTGGCAAAGTATATTCTACTCCCACGGAAAACGCTTGCCGTGTGTCTTTTGAATTGGTTTGCCCGAAGATGTTTTTTTCTTGAAAATTTAATTGTCGATCATGTTTGCGATAACGAAAATCGTAACCAACAAATGGCATAAACCATTGCATTCTGCCTATATATCTTCCCAAATGATTCTCAATTTCATATCCATGATAATTGTGATAGCCCAAACGCCATTCAGTGCTTAATTGCCAGCGGGTATTTGAATACATGGCCATTCCATCATTACCATTTGTGGCAAAATCGTTTTCAAACATTAAATGGAATTTTCTGTCGTCGGCAAATAGTTTTCGTTTTGCCAATTTCGGATTTGGAATTTCGGGATTAGCGGGTTGATTTTCATAAGTAAAAACCCTTCCCATTCCCGCCATCATGTGATATAATATATGACAATGAAAAAACCAATCTCCATATACATTCGCATTAAACTCTAAGGTATCAGTTTCCATGGGCATAATGTCCACTATATTTTTGAGCGGAGCATATTCTTCTTGTCCGTTTAGTAAACGAAAGTCGTGTCCGTGTAAGTGCATCGGGTGTCGCATCATAGAGCCATTATATATTACAATGCGGACATTTTCCCCTTTATGAATTAATATTTTATCTGTTTCAGAAACCACTTTATTATCGATACTCCACACATATCTATTCATATTCCCACTCAATTTAAAATATAATGTTTTAATTGTGGTATCAGGCAAGCTACTTTTTGTAGTAGATTTTAACATCGCATAATTCAGCGTAACTATATCAGAAAGTTTATTACTATTATATTTATTCTCGTTTATTTTCATTCCCGTCTTTTCTTTCTGGTAAGCACCCGTAATTTCGGGGTACATCACCACATTCATATCCATTTGATTTAAGCTCATCTGCATGCCCATATCATCGAGACTGCCATCCATTTTCATCATCCCATTCATCATTTTCATTCCTTCAAAATATTTTAGTTTGGGCAAGGGAGTTGCTAATTTCTTAATTCCATTTCCCAACCATAATGAAGTTGTTTTTATTCTATCTTCCGAAGTCGCTAAAAATTCATAGGCTATATTATCACTGGGAATGGTTAATATAATATCATAGGTTTCAGAAACCGCTATGATTAATCTATCTACTTCCACAGGTTCCACATCATTGCCATCATTGGCCACCACGGTTATTTTGCCACCTGAATAAGATAACCAAAAATAAGTGGATGCACCTCCATTTGAAACACGCAATCTTACTTTGTCACCCGACTTAAATTGTGAAAGTTGACTCTCATTTTTTCCATTGATTAAAAATCTATCATAATATACATCACTCACGTCCATGGCGTTCATTCGCTTCCATTCATTAGTGACCTTTGTTTTCAAATAACCTTTTTGTATTGCTTCGAAATAACTTTGTGTGGTTCCCTTTTGTATTGCAAACCAATCGTTGGCATTATGCAATCGGCGGTGCACTTGAGCGGGTTTCATATTGGTCCACTCACTTAGTATTATGGGTATACCTGGCAAATCATCAATGCCTTTTCTATATAATGGTGAATTATTTCGCTTCAATAAAATCAGGGAACCATACATTCCTATTTGTTCTTGCAATTGCGTATGACTATGATACCAATGTGTGCCATGTTGTATAATTGGAAATCTATATAAATGCGTACTATGAGCTTTGATTGGCATTTGGGTTAGATTGGGAACTCCATCATACTGATTGGGTAAAAATATACCATGCCAGTGCAATGATGTTTCTTCGTCCATTTCATTATGAACCAATATTTCTGCGGTATCTCCTTCTGTAAAAGTGAGCGTAGGCATTGGGATTTGACCATTTACAGCAATGGCTCTTTTAATAATTCCAGCAAAATTTACAGTAGTATCACGAATATATAAATCATAATGCACTATTTTTTGAGCAAAGGAATTTTGAGCCCGTACAATTATGATTAAAACGAAAATTATCTTTATTAATTTATATTTTTCCAACATAATGATTTTACTTTTAATATTTTTTGCACGATTGCCCTTTCTTATAATTTCGACATATCAGTGGTCAAGAGAGTCAACGGAATTCTCGACCTAATTAAGTATACAAGTCCGAAAAATACAAATAATACCGAAACTCAATATATAATAGTCCAAAGGGAAGGCACTAATTCCCCGCATCCCGATAATTATCATGATTAAGCGGGGCTTTCGGGATGTAGTTCGGCATTACCATTCTCCAAACTAAATCCGACACAGGCGGAGAACTATTTTAGTTTAAGAATTAGTCTTATTTTTTCATATTCCTATGATGTTGGTATTTCTATCCCGATAAAGTTCAAAAGTCATTTAGATTCTTTTTAAAACTTTTTGACTTGTTTCACATTTCACAGAAAACCAAATTGAACCCGATAATTCTTTTTTTCATTTGAATTGTGTATAGTGAAAACTTCAATTAGGGCTATCTTTTAATTTGCCTACTAAATTATACACTTTCCCCCAAGGTTTTTATTAATGCTTGCTTTTTGATTGCATTTTCATAAAATTTCTTAATCAAAAAACAAGATTGCTAATTATACAACCTTGCTATTTTATTTGAATAAAAAAAACTTTATTTCTTTACTACCAAGTCCATTCCGCACTTAGGACATTTGCCAGGCTTGTCCCTTATAATTTCAGGATGCATGGAGCAAGTATATACAATAGCTTTTGCCTTTTTTTCCTTAGGGTCATCCTTTACAGCTTTCTCAGACGATGCCATATCGCACATTCCTTTCATGGATTTCATCACATTGGTATGTGATTTCATGCACCCCATCATCATATCACATTTCGACTCATCCATATTACACATTTCCATGGTTTTGCCCATCATCATTTTGCACATGCTTGTATCGTCTTTGCACCCGCTCATCATCTTGTCCATCATCATTTGTTTGCAATTATCATCATGCATCATTGCGTCCACCATTTCTTTAGCGTAGATCGGATCTTTAACCATGGTCGACATAATTTTGGTTCTGTGAGAATCATCCTTTAGGCTTTGATCAGGCGATTGACTTGAATTGCAGGCAGTAAGTAAAACCATTGCCGACGCAAAAAAGATTGCTAAAATTGTTAACTTTTTCATTTTTTGTTTTTTGTTTAAATTTTGTGATTTGATATAAATATTTCAAGGGTAAAGGTGACTGTTTTTTGAGAGAATAAGTTACACATTTTAAGAAATAAGTTACATAATTACCATATTGATAGTATTGACTTGTATTTATTATTTCTTTGGTGCTTCCACGAGTACGCATTTGCTTTCGCATGGGTTATAAGCATTAAGGTGTTTTTTATCTTTTTAATCATATTAATTTAAAGTGATTATTTGCAGCGATCATTAAAAAAATAATTATGCATTTGCTAAAGTACTTTAAAGATTTTTACAACTTGTTTGATTTACGAGTATTTAAGATTTGCACTTTCACCTTAAATTATCATTAGCATTACAGCACTCATCGCTATCATTAAAGCATCTTCTATAATAGTTACTGTACTCATGGGCAAATTAAAGACGGCACCTAAGCACGCACACTTAATCTTTTGTTTATTCAATACGCTTTGCAAAACGCCAATGATACTTATACTCATAATAATGAGTGTGCTTATATTTGTAATAAATGGATTGAAATCGATGGTGTAAGCGATACCTAAAAACAATTCAATAAATGCATATATATATCCCCACTGTTTTACCTGTTTTGCAATGATATCATACATAGAATAGCTTTCGGCAAATCCTTTAAGGTCAAGAAATTTAAAAAAGGAAAATGTGAGAAAAAACCCCGCCATAAAGGTATTCATAAAGTGCATCCAATGAATTTCATTATTCATTTGTGCCGATACGAATGATATAAATGTGATGAATGCAAAAATCAAAAGCAATGGTTTGTAAGTCGCGAACCAATTCTTTGCTTCATCTTCTTTCATAGCTGTACTGTCTTCCGTAATTATATACTTTTTATCAGGACTGATTGCTTCTTGCAACGCATTTGTTGAAATGTGCTTACTCATTTCAATCGTTGCTTGTTTATTTTCTAACGAAATTTCTGCAGAAATTATATCTTGCAGTTTAAGTAATTGACTTTTTACAGTTGCAACACAACTGCCGCAAGTCATTCCTGTGATATGATAAGTATGTGTCATTATTATAGAAAGTAATTGATAAAATAAAAATTGCAAGGCAGACAATAAGCCAGCCTTACAATTTTTTTAATTTACATGCTTGCACATGCTTCAGCACATTTTTTACAAGCTGCTGCACATCTTTTACAACAATCATGTGCCGATAGTTTTTCGCATTCTGCAGCACAAGCGTTACAAATTTCTGCACAAAGTTTACAAAGAGCTTTTGTAAATTCTGAACCTCTTGCTTCAAACCTTGCACATAAAGCACAGATGTCAGCACAATCGCGGCACAAAGCAATACATTTTAAATGGTCTTTGTCGTTCATGCCAATGCAATGCGTGGCACAACTTTCACATTCGATTACACATGCCAAGCATGCGTCAATACATTTACTGTTGGAATTTTCCATAATAAAATTTATTTAGTGTGAACAATGTTATTCACGCTGCAAAAGTGAGAAAATATCCAGCATTAAATATTACACAATTTTGTAATTAATGTATAACATTTACAGTTCTTCAATATTCTGTCGTGTATGCTCTTTCAACGATTTATATACGGTTGGGGTCAGTCCAGTTATTTTCTTAAATTGATTTGAAAGATAAGCCTGCGAACTATATCCCAATCTGTCGGAAATTTCTGTAAGTGACAGTTCGTCATATATCAATAGTTCCTTGGCTTTTTCTATTTTTTGGGTAATAAAATATTTTTCGATGGTAGTTCCCGCCGCTTCTGAAAACAAGTTGCTCAAATAATGATAATCATAGTTTAATTTCTGAGCTATGTGGTTGGACAGATTTATACGCATGTTTTCATCATTATGATGTACCAATTCAATAATTGAATTTTTTATTTTTTCAATCAACCTCCCTTTCTTATCATCAATAATCTCAAATCCTACTGACAACAATGATTGGTTAAGTTTAGATTTCATGGGTACATCAAGTTCTTCCATAATCTCCACTTCGCCCAATTCGAGATAAAGAAAGTGCAGTCCAAATTTTTCCAACTCAGCTTTCACTGCCATTTTGCAACGGCTGCATACCATATTTTTAATATATAGTTTCATGTGGTTCTAAATCTCTGTTTACTAAAATGCTTATATGCCTGATTCTTCTTCAACCTAATTTATATTAAAGTTAATTACCTAGAATTTTTTCACCCCTACTTAATTTTTTCACAAGTTCATATAATATTGTTTCATCACCTGCTAAATACGCACCTTTTTCCCATACTATATTTCCAGTACTATCGAGCAAGTATGTGTAAGGACAAAATCCTATATTCATTGCTCTTTTGAAATCTTGATTTACATCTTTATAAACTTCATATTCCCAACCTCTTGATTTCACAACAGACTCAACAGTTCCAATTGTTCTTGGTCCATCAATAGAAATGGCAATTAATTTAACTCCAGTTTCTTTCTGCCATTGTTCATATTGATCTGAAATTGCATCTAATTCATTAATACATGGTTTGCAAGTCGTTTCCCAAATACTAATAATAATGGGTTTCCCATTATTAGAAATACTCGCAGTATTATATGTTTTACCATCCAATGTTCTTACATCCGTTGATGCAATTTTTTTAAGAGGTGTTTGATAAATAAAAGGATTAGCAAATGCTGTTATAGCAATATATAATATAATAAGAATAACAGAAGTTTGGGTTGTAATTTTCATTTATAAGCATTGAAAATATTGTATTCAAATCGTATTAATATACTTTGGTTGTTGATTCGGAGCATATTCCCTGCTAATTGTCTTTTATAAGCCATCTCCAATCGCATGCGACTGTTTATAATAAACTGTATCGCAGGTGCCATGTCTATATAGTGTTCGGCCGTTTGTGGATTGGTTTTTCCCAGCATTTCAAAATATAAATTAATGTTAGTTTGTCGATAATTTTTATATTTGAACGGGAACAATAAATATCCTGCTGAAAAAGAATAATTGTAAGCACAGCTTGGCTGTGATGGCTTTAACTTATATTTTAAATTATTGATGCTGTGGTTATATCCACCCGTAAAAGAAAGAGCAAATTTATGCAACAATTGCGTAGCGATAATGCCCCCAGCAAATCCTGAATTATCGCCTTGCAAATTTATATCATTATACTGAATGTCATTACTAATTACAGCGGCTTTAGCATAAGCTGCCATCCGAAAATGGCTTTGTACATTATCCTTTGATAGGAAACGAAACTTAGTATAAAGATTAATCCCCTCAAACTTATAATACGACTGATGAAAAGTACCCGAAAACATACTGAAGTGAAACATCCATTTCTTACTTAACCCTAGCATAACTTCTGCGTTTTGCCTAAACATATACCGTTTATTATCTACTCCATACAACGCATTGCGGTAAGGTGGCATTATTTCATTGTTTAGCCTAAATCCGATTGATTTCGAGGGCATATTACTGGCAGGCTCTGATGATACATATAGCTCTTGTCCATTTATTGCAAATGAGATTGATAGCAGTAATAAAAACAAAAGTATTTTCATATTATAAAACTATTATATGATATACATGAGTTATAATGCGTGTGTTTCCTGCTTGCTCAGAAGTATGATTGTCTATTACTTTCCTATACTTTTTATATTCCTTATCTGACACAAAGCCTTTATCAATAAGTTTTAGCTTCGTATTGCCATTTAATATTCTAGACTTCAAATTTATGAAATGGTATAAAGAATTTTGATAATACAGGTGATAATTGTTATCCACCTTCAAACTGTCAAAATGAAAAGTAAGGACTAAAGAAGCTACAGAAAATCCAGCATCCTCCACTTTCTTTTTAATTAACGTAAAGTCAATAACAGAATCTTTTTTGAAACTCAGTAAAAAAGTGGTATGGTTCAAATCAGTACCTATGGTGTCGATAAATGGAACTGATTGCAGTTGCTTTTGTGTGGCAAACGAGCACATGGAACATGTTAAACCGCTTGCTACTAGTTCCGCTTTCACAAATTGAGCATGAGCCGAAATTTGTGCTATAATAAATATACAAATAAGAATTAATTTTGCTATACACCTTTTCATTATATTTTACTTAATAATTGTTGCCTGTACTTTACCACAAGTAAGCATTTGCTTGCCAAAATATGGGTTCACAATAGGTTTCTGCAAACTCAACCAGGTAGCACCTTTGCCGCCATCAGCCATCGGGCAAAAATCATAATAAACAGTTGTGTCCATTTTTATTACTTTCATTACTTCATACATATTTTTCGAAAGTGCAATAAAGTGTTCCCGTTGGTGATCCACTTTTTCCACTCCTTTTATATGTTCCGCATCATACGAAAGTAGTTTTTCATATTTCATCCAAACTATATGTTGTGCAGCGGTTAACTTTTCCATAGGTAATTTATATATTGCATCATATAATATTTTTGCTTTATTGCTTGCTGCCACTCCATCATCTTTAGTTAATGCATCTTTCAATGCAAAATAAGCGTCATACACTTCCGCTATAGGATTGGCGGGAGCTGTAGCTTTAACAATTGTATCTATCACAGTTTGTTTGGTAGTGTCGTCCATTGCCATTTTTGTATCAGATTTAACAATAGCTTTTGTTGTACTACTTTTTCTTTCATATTGGCAACAACCAGGAAGTTTCGCATACGCTTCATCAGGAGCAATATACTTTTCATTGTCATATCCTGCATAAGCAATTCGTTTTAAGATTTCATCAGTATTGGTCTTTTTACTATTAAAAGTTAAGGTTGCTATTTTGGTGTTTTCATCCCAAACAGCTTTGGCGAGGCTTTTTTCGTAAGCAGCTTTCTCTATTCGCACTTTACACATTTCACAATTCCCATATATTTTATGAGTTTCTGTTTTCGGATTTTTTATCTTTGCTTCGCAGCTATAACAGGTGAAGGATAATAATAATATTATTATATTTATAATTTTCATGATGTTTATTTATTTTATTGTTGTTTTAAGGTATCAATTACTGTGCTGTCATTTTCTACTTCATTTAATTCCATTTTACATACGGGGCAATTACCTGATTTCGTATAGTTTTTTGCACCCTCACAATCCATGGGACAATGATAGAGAAGAGGTTTTCCAGTATTGCTATTACTGGAACTGCAAGCAATCGTTAAGCTTATTATAGTGAAGATGATTATTAATTTCATTGTTTAATTAATTGAAGTATTTGAGAAAAATTAGGTCGGCTTAATTTAAGAAAATATATTCCTGGAGTCAGTGAGGTATTATAAATCCTACAAGATAAATTATTAACTGGTATAATAGGTAATTCAATAGCAATGATATGCCCTAAAACATCAGTTATTTTAGCAGAAATTATTGAAGTAATGTCTATTCCGCCAATAGTCCAAAAATCTGTAGAGGGATTTGGGTATGCAGTTAATTGAGCAGGCTCGCTACTATATGCTAAAGCATTAGGGGCAACATAAGTAATATTAAATGTGGCTGTATCAGTGTTTGAACCAATCATTAAATCATTAAAGATTAAGAACCGAATAATTGCTGTTCCAGGCATTCCATTAAAATCAAAATGATATTTAAGAAAGCCAATACTGTCTGCATTATTTAAGAAATTATCAAATCGACCACTCTCTGGCACACCGCCCAAGCAAGTGCCATTCATGCAAGCCATAATAAACCAATCAGGAGGGATTGAATCACTAATCCTTTGCCATCTGAGATCTGTTATTTTACCACCGCGATTTATAAAAGGTATCTTTGTTTCTTCGTAAAGTACAGTATGGCTCGAAGTTATTTTCTTTTCATGTCCTTCAGGGAAAATAATTTGAGTATGACCAATAACTGTCATCAACAACATCGGTTGCAGCACTAAAATTTTGTATAGGTACTTGCAGGATATCATTGTTGTTTAATAAATTTTTGAGTAAGGAAAATGGTATGTGTTTTTATTTGGATAAAATATATTCCGTTGGCTAAATCATCAACATCTAAAGTTGTATTTTTGGTGTCGCTAATGTTTTGTTTCAAAACAGTTTCACCTAAAACATTCACTACATTTATTTCTGCAAAAGGAAATTCGTTATTGAAATTCAGAAATAAAGTTTTAGAAACAGGATTGGGATACAAATCGAAATTTTGTTTCTTAATATTAACAATGCCTGTTTTAATATTTGTATCAATCACCAAAAAACTTCCCATCATGCCATCATCTTCGTGGTGAAGCAGATGACAATGATACATATATGGAATAGTACTATTTGCAAAAGTTTCAAATTTCGTAATAAATTTTACACTGTCATCAGGCATTACCAACACAACATCTTTCCACCCTAGTTCAGATGGTGGTGTTGGGACTCCGTTTTTTTCAATTACGTTAAATTGGATGTCGTGTATGTGAAATGGATGTGCTACCAAAGTATTATTGATAAGCGTCCAAACTTCTGTAGTATTTAAATGTATAGTTTCGTTAATACTATCCATATCGAACGTATGGTTATTCATTCCGAAAGGACCTTCCGCTAAATTGGGTGTCTCAAAGGGCAACAATCGAAGGGTATCAAATATTATAGTTCTATAATTTGTTGCAGAATTTATATTGAAAGGTATATAAGGAATTAAACTTGTTGGTATTATGGTAACAGGCGTTGCCGTTTGTGTACCTATATTAAGTTGCAGCAAATTAAAATCAGCACCATTCAAAAAATTGTCGCTGTATTCGTGAATGGTGTCTGCACCAAAACCAACTGTGGCAGCACCATAAATTCCTGTCGGCAACTCAGAAGCAAAACTTTTTAGATATATAGTTTGCCCCATCATTCCTGAGAAATTAACCAATATTTCTGCTCTTTCTCCAGGCGATAAACGTAGTCGTGTTAAGGCTATAGAAGTATCTAGTAAACCACCATCGGTAGCAATTTGATAAAATGTTTGTCCATTGGAAAAACCTATATTATAAGAACGCAAACTACTGCCATTTAGTAAACGAAAACGTATAACTTGTGCTGCAGTATTATAATAAGTATTCAAGGTACCATTCACAAAAAGTGCGGTATCCATATTAGTAGCAATAGCAATTTGTTTTAGCTCATCAAAAGCTTTACTTTGTATACAAATTGGTATATCATCTACACCATAAGTTCTTGGTAAATTTAGTGCAGCCTCAGCAGCATCTTTAACGATAAAAAATCCCGCAATTCCTTTTGAAACCTGGGGGTCTGTTTGTCCTGCACCATGAGGATGATACCAAAATGTTGCCGCATTATTTCGTATTTTAAATGATGGACTCCATGTAGTATTTGGTTTAATAATTTGATGCGGCCCTCCATCATTTTCAGGAGCTACATGCAAACCGTGCCAATGCATGGTAGTTTTTACGGACAATTCGTTTTTCACATTTAATATAATACTATCTCCCTTATTAGCTATAATAGTAGGTGCTAACCATGTACCGTTTACACCATAAGTGGGAGTTTTAATTGTATCATAAAATTTTTGAAAACCACTTTGTACTTTTAGGTTGAAAGTAGTACCTGTTAGTGCAGTTGGGATGTATAATGCATTTTGAGCAAAGCTAGTTTGGCTTGTGAATACAAGAAAAGTTAAGACTGTGTAAATTGATTTTAATTTCATTGCTGATGAATTTTTTCTTAATTGATAAATCGTTTGAAGCTGCAAAACAAAAAATTCTGTGTGGTATCAAAAGGTGTATTATGATCTTCGGTTACACACTTTATTTTCTCAAAACCGTTTTGCAGTTGTTGTTGTAATTCTTCTTCGGTGTATTGGTGAACATCAAGCATTGAACATTTTTTTGGTCCTTTGTCAGAAAATGTTCCAATAACTAAATATTTATTTACGGCTTGTCGTGCTATTGTGAGATAGGTATTCATATCATCCGTACTTGTGAGGAAATGAAAGGTAGCTCTGTCGTGCCAACAATCATAAGACGTGGCAGGTTGAAATTCTGTAACATCACTAACAATCCAATTTACTTTTTTCGCTTTGTCGCCAAGTCGCTTCTTTGCTCTTTCAATTGCATTCTCTGAAATGTCGAGCACCGAAATATTTTCAAAACCTTCGTCAAGAAGGTAGTCAACCAATTTGCTATCGCCACCGCCAATGTCAATAATGCTTGCCGTCTTAGGTAAATTAAAACTATGAACAAAGTCCAAAGATGTTTTTGGAATTTCCTGTGTCCAACTAACTTCGTTGGGTAGTTTAGTTGCATAAACTTTTTCCCAGTGTTCTTTTCTTGCTGTCATTTTAGTGAAGGGTTATAAATATTTTTTGTTGAAACTTTTTTTGCTTGCCACTTAGTTGAATGATATAAACAGAAGTTGGAAGTGACGGCATCCCGATAGCTATTGGGCCAATTTCTGTTTGCCTGTGAATGTTTGTTTTGAAAATTTCTTTTCCGCTTAAATCACTTATTAAAAGTAATGAATAATTTTCATTGGTGTTTTGTAAATGGATTTTATTTTCAGCAAACCAAACAGAAGGTGCTTCAAAATTTGCATTTGCAATTCCTGTTGTGGCTACATTCATTATAAAAGTCAAAGTGTCTTTCATCAAAGGGAAATTAATATCCCATACTGCATAACGAATGATTGCCGTGCCGTAATTTACATGTGCCGTGATATGTAGCAACAAGAAACCGTATTCACTTGGAATAATTGGATTCATTGAACCACTATCTACTAAAGTTGTATAGCAAATTTGATTATCGCACACCGATGCTTCCCAAAGTGCAGGAACCGATGCACTAATTTTTTCCCACTTCAAATAAATGGTGTTGCTTGTGCTATTGACTTGCTGAATAGTCAATGTTTCCAAATCTTCCATCATTGCATTTACAATGAAAGTATCGTTGGGTCTGATGGTGTATGATTGAGCAAAAGAAAAAGTATTAGCCGCAAACATTGCAGCTAATACTAAAACTTTATGTTTTATTTTTCTCATTAGTGAGCGATGCTTAGTTTTTGTGTGGCGGTTTTCCCGTTCACACTTATCCGCACAAAATAATTTCCGCTTGGCAAAATAGTAGTGTTGAATTGTGTTGTCAAGGCACCAGCACTTTGTTTTTCATTGCTGATAATGGCAACTTGTTTCCCGGTGATGTCGGTAACATCAATCAACAAGTTTGAAGTTTCTTTCAAGTCCATACTGATAGAAACTAAATCGGTGGCAGGATTAGGATACACTTTGAATGAATTCAATTTAGATTCTTTTTCCGCTATCGCAAGGGGATTTTTTTCATTTACTTTTAAGGTAGAAAGAAATGTCTGGTCGCTGTCCTTGTGTCCTTCAAAATTTGAATTAAATGCTCCATAAAAAACAACATCGCCCGTATTTGCTGACGGGGCCACCCAATCGAATTTCCATGAAAGTTTACCAATTCCATCTACACCGTATTTTGTGTAAGTGATATATTTATTATTACCTACAAGTTTGGTTCGAGTTGTATCAGTTATTACAATTTTCCCCAGCAAGTCTCCACTAATATTTTGAGGAGATACCTCAAAGCCAAATCGTGTACCTCCAGATTCGGTATTGGTAGCTGTAATAGTATATGTTGCACCAGGTGTGTAGCCTTCGGTAGGAATGTTAGATTCAATCCAATTGCTTACAGTAGTTGCTTTCCCTCCATGGCAGACGGTGCAATTTTTTAAACTATCGCCAGGTGAGCCGGTATACCCAGGTTCAGTCCCATCTTTTTGGCGAGGTTGTATGGTGCCAAATGATTCAAGTATTATAATTCCCGTAAGAATTATAAAAGTAGGGAAAATTATTTTTTTCATCACAGATATATATTGAATCTAATTTAATGCAAAATGTTCAATTTTTGAACCCCAGTTTTTCCATTTGCGGTCAACTTTATCAAATAATTTCCATTGGGAAGGTTGGTAGTATTTACTTCTTTGCTTACAACACCTGCATTTAGCTTTTCATTCATGATTGTACTAACAATTTTGCCTGTGATGTCAGTAACTTCAATCAATAAGTTCGTAGCTTCTTTCAGTTCAAGATTTATAGTTACCATATCAGATGCCGGATTGGGATAAACAGTAAATATAGAAACTGTATTTGTTATATCATCAATACCTGTTGTGCCACCCAGCATGGCCAAAATTGAATCTCTCATTTCAGTGGTATCACTCGTGCTGAAACTTTGCGAAGAAAACATCACTCTATGATCTTTACCTCCTAGCAAAACTATTGTAGGCATTCCAAAACCACCATAGTTGGCCACTTGTGCGGCACCGCTGTCATAAGGCATATATAATGAAAGTCCGTTTGAAGAACACCAGGTGGCTGTAGAACTACAAGTGGTTGAATTGTTGAAAGGCAGAGCATAGGCTGTAATCATTCCAGGATGCTTTTTCATTACATTATTCGCCATCTTCTGGATTTTTTGTGCGGGTGGCGGACAACTACCGCAATTGGGCATAAAGAAGTGAATCAGTACGGCTTTACCTGCGTCTAAGTCGGCCAATAAATCGTGGGAGTTTCCGTTACAGTCAACACCTTTTAATTGCATTACTGTTTGGGCCTTGGAAATCGTAATTACGAACATCAAAGCAATTGATAGAAAAATTGTGTTTTTCATTTTTTGTTTTATTAATTATTGATTTGTTTTTGGGGAAATATTCTTTGGAAATGTATAAATACATCTCTAGCCGATGCACTTATTTAAAGTGTCGGCAAAAAAATGAGTGAAAATCAAATAAGAAAAACCTGATTGAGCAAATATATAGCTTGCTCATTTAGCAGCGGAGGCGGATGGTCGAACTGTATTTCCTGCTCCGAAAATATTGATGTGTAATTTATACCATATAAGGGGGTAGAAGCAATAGGTAACTGCTTAAAACCTTTATACACAATAACAATAATTTGCTTAGAGTTACGCTGGGTATCCTTTATCTTAAAAGAAGCAGTTTTGTCTTTACAACAATCTTTTTTCATGGGCATATCACCACAGGGACATTTGGCTTCGTCTGTACCAATAATCGAAAATGAGGCTAACCTTCCACCGCAATAATGCACGGATACTGATAAGCCAATGGCTGGTATCAGATAACAGAACAGTAAAAGTATTGCGAATATTTTTCTCATTTCCTCGAAAATGCTTACGCAAATATAAGGAGGTTTTTAAAAATGCAAATACTTTTTTTTCGTTAAAAACGCGTGGAGCAAAATAAAAGCGAGTGAACTTAAGGAAGCCATCAATATAATTCCTGTCGAAACAAATACATAAAACCATGCTTGTAGGCTTTGCATCATCGAACTGAAAGAAGTAGTCTGAGCTCCCATTTGCCAAATACCTTTTTGTATCCCGATGATGATTAATGATAGCCAAAAAAGTAATAACCCAATTTGTAGCATCCAATAAAAAACATTCAAGACTTTTGATCCTTTTGCAAATTCTTCATTATGGGGCATAAAAAATTCAAAACAAGCTGCAATTAGTATCATCGTATTAATGCCTATTGTGGTTCCCATAGCATGTGCCACTGTAACATGTGTGCCATGTGTATATAAGTTAAATGCTGGTATCGACATCACAATGGCAAGCATCATATTAAAAAAAATCCAGACTTCTGAAGCCAATAAAAAACGGTATGGGAAATAATAATAGTTTTTGCGTGCGGTAGTAACTGTGCTCTTAAAAGTATAAAATATTCGTAGCAAAAATATCCATTCGGTCATGCTCACTATATAACTCACATATCTGATATAACTTTCGGTAGGCAAAGTATATATATGATGGCCCCAATTAAACATTAAATTAAACAATCCCAAAAAATACAAAGCGAATGCTAAATTAGATTTTGCGGTGGAACGTTCGCCACTAATTCGTTCCATTAAAAAAAAGGCAGTGCCATATATCATTTGGTTCCACGAGCCTACCAATGAACCATTTGCTTTCCATTGAATAGTAAGGTCTTTGAGGAAATGTTCTCTAAAATAGGGGAACTCCCAAAGATAATTTTCTAAAAAAGTAAAAAGAAAGAATATAATTCCCGTCATCCACATCCAAATATATACGGGCCATTTTTTAATTTTAGTGGCAGCTATAAAATAATTAACTAAAAAAAGTACCCACGTAATTGCAATAATTAATGCATACTTTGGTGGAAATTCCCAATATTCTCTGCCCCCAAATTGTTGCTGCGAATACGAAAATAAAATAGCTATAATTGCAATCCACCATATTACTAACTGCATATAGGCCAATGGTTTTGAGATAGTATCAGGTTGTGCAGATTGCAAGCCACAATATATACAACCGCAAGCCCCCATCAATATAAAAAACATCACACATGATACATGCATGGGGCGTAATTGTATAAAGCCCAAATATTCTTGTGAAAAACCTGGGATTATATAATTGAATGCCGCCACTACCCCAAAAACTAAACCCAATACTAGCATAAACAAAGCGGAAGCTAAGTAATAACGACCTATACTGCTGTGCAAATTAATTCCCATGTTTATATATCATTCCATTCGATTGCTTTATATAAGTTCTTGGGTCTGCCGTTCCACTGGCATCAGTTGAAATTAAAAACGTGATCAGATTTTCTTTCTCCTGTTCATTCAGATGGAATACGGGCATTTGTTTAGATCCAGACTGAATAATTGCCAATATATATTGTTTATCTTTCCCTTTTACTGAGATAATATTGGTAAGGTCAGGGCCTAAATATCCGCCCAAGCCATAAAGCTGATGGCAGCTCTGACAATTATACTTTTGCCAGACTAATTGCCCATCAATAGCTTTAGTATGATCATAATTGGATTGATACGTATAATTTTTGTTTGAATATAAAACTAGAGAATAACTAAAGAAAGATATTGCCATCAATGCAAAAAGATATTTCTGCCATTGCTTCTTCATCGTACCATTTATTAAGTCAACTTAAATTTAAATTGACTTCTAACTATCAATGTAGTTCCGCTAAACATTATTATCGCTGCCACCAAAAGAAATTCATTCGTATAGGGAACACTCTCATACTTAAGTGCTGATATACCTTGTACCATTAATAATAATTCATTGAAAAATATTCCAAATGTAAAAACTATGATACCAACAGTGCTTAAGCGGTTCAACAAAATTAGTTTTTGAGATACTGAATATCCTATAATAAAAACAGTGATTACACCGAGCAAAATTAGATGCAAATAACCTATTACTATAGGTCGGAATCCAAAAGCCAATTTACTTAATGGTGGATAGGTGGAACCTAACTGCAAAAGTAATTTAATACTTAGTGCAATGGCTGATAAAAGTAATAAGGTAAATGCGGTTCTTGATAAATTTTTTTTGATAGAAATAATCTTTACCAACCAAAGCCAAGCTATAACCTGAGCTATAGCAGATGCTACTACCAACCAATAACTCCAAAGTGGAATTGGCATCCACAATACTGATAAAAAATAAGCAGGTATGCACGCGAGAAAAAATAACCAAAATATATATTTAAATGAACCATTTAATTTACCTAAGGTATTCAGTTTGTCAGTAAACAAACCCATACATGCGAAAAAGAACCAACCATTATACTGGAAATGTAAAAAGAAATATACGGACGACAAATACCAATTTTGTTGCACCAAATTATTGGCCATCATATAGGCCAAACTAAAGGCTCCTAGCGAGGAAATAGCATTAAATATCAATGAGGCTTTAAACCACAAATGACTAATAGCATCCAATTTTAATTTGTTTAAGTCTCTCCAATATATAATAGCAAATATATAAGAAACAAAAACTGAAAGTGTAGAAAAAGTGATTGAATAAATATTATAGCCTGAAATAGGGAAAACAACTAACATACCGTATGCAGTTATCAAATTTGCTATTAAAATCCACCCATACTTTTTATATGCATTTTTATTTCCTCTTCTATATAAGTAATCAACTAGCAAAGCCATTAATGCTTGGGTAATCCAACCTGCAAAGGCAAAGTGAGAATGTCCTTGTAATAGTTGCTTTTGGTCGACAAAGGGAAGTGCGAAGGCGATTTTGTACCTTAGTACTACACCTATCAAAGCTATAATATTTAAATTTATAAGAGCTATCCGAAGCCACTTGTGATTGACCAATCCCATAAAATAATTTGAGGCAAATTTCCTTATAAATATTGCTGCAAATTTATGCGTCTAGTCATAATTACATAAATACTTTACCATGGTCAATTCGCAACTCCCCTCTTTCATTTAGATTTCTAATGGTTCTAATAACCGTCTCCACTCTAAGCCCCGTCATGTTTGCTATTTGCTGACGGGTAAGGTTAACTTGGAAAGGTTGATGTGGAATAAGTTGGTGTTTATTTTTATAATGATTCAACAAAATAGATATCCTTATTTCTGGATTTTCGAAAGCAATCGTTTTTAATAATAGGAATTTATAGCGTAGTCTTTGTGCTAAAAGTTTGGTAAAATTCATATGTATTTCATGATTCTCTTTGATAAGTTGAAGAAACAAATCTTTGGGCAAGCGAATTACCATGCAATCTTCGAGAGCTATAGATGATGCTGCATAAGGCTCTCCATCAAATAACGGTAATTCTCCAAAGCATTCATCAGGTTCTATCATATTTTGAATAAATTCTTTACCATCATCGTTCAGATTCATCCATAAAACTTTGCCTTTTACCAATTGATAATAGTAATAACAAGTGGAGCCTTCCCAAAATATAGTTTCTTCAGCATTATATTTTTTATACGAACCTCCCCATGCAATTAATGTATTAATATCTATCATAAGCGTACTCATTTTTGAGCACTCAAATTAAGACTCACAAAATTATAACAAACATAACCACGAGCAGTTTTGCTTATGATAAATATCATGAAATATTTTAGGGCCTAAATAAAAAGAGGCTCAATATGGTGAAGAAGGCTATTACTATTGATTGCGAGCACTTCAATAAGCGTAATGCAACCCCTACGATATAGCAATATTGGGGTCCTGGTATGATTGTAATCATAAAACGCAAACTTTTATTTACTATAATATTGCATCATAATAAAAACTAAAATATATGACTGTCAGAAAAATTATTGCAATCAGCCTTATGGGTATTTTCGGTGTATTTATCGCTGCTTGTTCAAGCAATACATCTAATAACGATAAACAAAAAGCGGAAGACCCTAATTCAAAACCCCAAACAGAAACTCCCAAAGAGTCGAATGATAATCCATCCTATGACCCGAATCGTGGCACAGGAAAATTTACTGATGTAAAAGTTGGTGACAAACTAGACGAAAAATTGGCGGTGGCCGGCGGAAAAGTTTCAGACGTAAAATGCTCCTCATGCCATAAACTCACCGATGAAAAATTGGTAGGCCCAGGTTGGCAAGGTGTAACAAAACGTCATCAGCCTGCATGGATTATGAACTTTATCACCAACACTGATGAAATGTTGACAAAAGATCCAAAAGCTCAAGCTCAGTTAGAATTATGTTTGGTGCGTATGCCCAATCAAAGCTTGAGTGATGATGATGCTCGCGGCCTACTTGAGTATATGAGAAAAAATGATGGCGTTAAATAATAAATATATCTTTACCCTTAAATATCGGTATAACACAAAAACTATATAATATAAAAAACCATGAAAAGTAAATTAACAATTCTGTCAATTGCAACTATGTTTGTTTTGACAGCAATGATTGGTTGTAAACCAAAAAATGCGGGCAATGCAGTTAGTGGAGATGCTGCCGCAAAAACTTATGTTGCTCCAGGAAAATATGATGAATTTTATAATTTTGTAAGTGGTGGATTCAGTGGGCAAATGAGTGCCTATGGCCTTCCTTCAGGACGTTTGCTTCGCGTAATTCCTGTATTCTCTGTCGATCCCGAAAAGGGGTATGGTTATTCGGAAGAAACAAAACCTATGTTAAATACCTCACATGGATTTGTGCCTTGGGATGATTTGCACCACGTTCAACTTTCCAAAACCGCTGGAGAATATGATGGTCGTTGGGCATTTGGAAATGCCAATAACACACCGCGTATTGCACGTATAGATTTAACAACTTTCCGCACACAGGAAATAATAGAATTGCCCAATAGTGGTGGTAATCACTCCTCGCCATTTATTACAGAAAATACAGAATATGTAGTAGCAGGTACGCGTTTTAGTGTTCCTCCCGATGATGTAAATGGTGATATACCAATTAATTCTTATAAGAAAAATTTTAAAGGCACTTTAAGTTTTGTAAGTGTGGGCAAAGAAGATGGCAAAATGGATATTGCTTTTCAAATACAATGTCCTGGTGTGAACTTCGATTTGAGCCGTGCTGGTAAAGGAAAATCGCATGGTTGGTTTTTCTTCTCGTGTTATAATACTGAGCAAGCAAATACTTTGCTAGAAGTAAATGCTTCGCAAAAAGATAAGGACTTTATTATGGCAGTAAATTGGAAAAAAGCAGAAGAATATTTGAAAGCGGGTAAAGGTAGAAAGCAAGCAGTAAAATATGCCCATAATGTATATAGCGACAAAACGCATAGTGCTACTTCGGAAATTAAAACAGAAGTAACTGTATTAGACTCGAAAGAACTAAAAGATATATGTTATTTTATCCCTTGTCCTAAATCACCACACGGTTGCGATGTGGATCCAACAGGTGAATATATAGTAGGTAGTGGTAAATTGGCTGCGTTGATTCCAGTATTTAGTTTCGATAAAATAATGAGTGCTATTGCTTCAAAATCTTATGCAGGCGATTATGAAGGCATACCTGTTATCAAATACGAATCTGCATTATACGGTGAAGTAAAAAAACCAGGTCTTGGCCCTTTGCATACCGAGTTTGACAATAAAGGCAATGCTTATACATCAATGTTTGTTTCATCGGAAGTTGTAAAATGGAATATTAAAGATTTAAAAGTATTAGACAGAGTTGCTACATTTTATTCTGTGGGCCACTTATGTGTACCCGGTGGCGATACCAAAACTCCGAATGCAAAATACTTAATAGCATATAATAAAATCACCAAAGATCGTTATTTGCCTACAGGTCCTGAACTAGCACAAAGTGCACAATTATATGATATAAGCGGAGAAAAAATGCAACTAATATTAGACTTCCCCACTATTGGAGAACCGCACTATGCACAAGCCTGTGTAGCGGAGCTAATTTCAAAGAAGCAAGTGAAAATATTTAAGATAGAAGAGAATATGCACCCATTTGTTACAAAAGGTGAAGGTGCAAGTAAAGTAGTAAGGCAAGGGAACAAAGTACATGTGTATGCCACAGCTATACGTTCACATTTTGCTCCTGACAATATAGAAGGAATAAGATTGGGCGATGAAGTATACTTCCATATCACTAACTTGGAACAGGATTGGGATGTGCCGCACGGATTTGCAGTTAAAGGTGCCGCCAATGCTGAATTGCTGATAATGCCTGGAGAAACACAAACCTTGAAATGGGTGCCCGATAAAGTAGGAATATTCCCTATGTATTGTACTGACTTTTGCAGTGCACTGCACCAAGAGATGTCAGGATATATAAGAGTATCACCTGCGGGAAGTACCGTACCACTATTATTCAGTACTGGTAAAAATCAACCACCACCAGATAAAACTAATCCATAAAACTATATATATATTTTCGGGTGAGTTGTAATTGGCAATGTATAATATCAATTACAACTCATCCTTTTTTATCACTTTATATAATTATTTAATATTATGGCAAAGCACCCATTTAAAAACTGGATTAGAATTGTATTGGCCTTATGTGGCATTGCACTAATAGTAGTATTATATGTGCCTATGTGGATGATAGACCTCAGTGCCCCGCAATATCCAGAGGGTTTACGATTACTTATATATACTGATAAACTAGGAGGAAGTGTAGATATTATTAATGGTTTGAATCACTATATTGGTATGAAAACTTTACATACCGAAGACTTTATCGAATTCAAAATATTACCTAAAATCATTAGTGTATTTGCTGGACTATTTGTACTAGTAGCAATACTTCGCAAAAGGAAATTAATGAATATTCTGTTTATTATGTTTCTAGTTTTCGGTATAGTAGCCATGGCCGATTTTTGGATGTGGGAATACGATTATGGACATAACTTAAATCCTGAAGCCGCTATTATAGTGCCTGGCATGGCCTATCAACCACCGTTAATTGGATTTAAACAATTACTCAACTTTGGGGCATACTCAGTACCTGATATTGGTGGTTGGATATTTGTGAGCGTTGGTATATTATTATTGTTTTGCATCGTGATGGATTACCGTGATGTTAAGAAAACTATAGTTTCTAAAAAAAATATTAAAGTCGCCACGATACTATTTTTAGTATTCAGCTTACCGAGTTGTAATGTATCTCCTGAGCCACTTAAGGTAGGAATTGATAAGTGCAAATTTTGTAAAATGGCTATCAGCGATATTAGGTTTGGCACAGAGGCTATAACCCAAAAAGGAAAAATATATAAATACGACGAAGCCCATTGCTTTATTTCTGATATACAATCGGGTGAAATCAAGATAGAAGATATCAAAGATATATATCTAACAGATTATTGTGGCAAACATGAGTTGATAAACAAGAACGCATGTTTCCTTTTAAGAAGCGAAGAGCTAAGAAGTCCGATGGAAGGAAATGTAGCAGCATATTCTTATAAAGATAGCTTGCAGGTTTATAAAAATAATTTGGGAGGTGAAGAAGTGACTTGGGAACAAATATCCAAATAATATGAATGTTCGTTCATTTACTATATATATACTTTTAGTAGCAGGTTCATTCACGAATCTATTTGCAAAAACATATAATGTAGGTAAAACACAAAAATATAGAGCTATCAACCTGGCAATCAAACAGTCTTCATCTGGCGATACCATAATCGTATACCCAGGAATTTATTTTGAAAAAAACCTAATCATCAATAAATCTATAATACTAATAGGAAAAAGCTATCCCATTATAGATGGTGAAAACAAATATGAAATTGTTTCTATCAAAGCCAATTATGTAACAATAAGTGGATTTAAAATACAGCACTCAGGATATGCTACTTTGCTTGACCCTGCTGGTATCAAGATTTACGATGCCCACCATGTAACCATAAGTGACAATATACTTGATGATACTTTTTTTGGAATCTATGCCCAATATGCACAAAATTGTATCATAAGAAATAATCAACTAACTTCTTATGGAAAACAGGAGCAACAAATTGGGAATGGAGTACATTGTTGGAAATGTGACACCATGCAAATTATTGCAAACACTATTAAAGGCCACCGTGACGGTATCTATTTTGAGTTTGTAACCAATTCCGTAATATGGCGAAATATATCACAAAAAAATATTCGTTATGGTTTGCATTTTATGTTTTCTCATAACGATGCTTATATCACCAATGTGTTCGAAGAAAATGGAGCTGGTGTGGCTGTGATGTTTACCCACGGTGTAAAAATGTATAATAATACTTTTGAAGAAAACTGGGGTGACGCTGCCTTTGGATTACTCTTAAAAGAAATATCGGATAGCTATATAGAAGGTAATCACTTTAATAAAAATACTTGTGGAATATATATGGAAGGTGTGAACAGGGTGCAAATGAAAAAAAATATATTTAACAATAATGGATGGGCTTTAAAAATTCAAGCAAGCTGCATGGATGTGGTAGTCACAAAAAATAATTTTGTAGGAAATACCTTTGATGTCGGCACCAATGGCACTTTGGTTTTAAATAGTTTTAATAGCAACTATTGGGATAAATATGAAGGTTATGATATAAACAAAGATAAGATAGGCGATGTGCCTTATCGCCCTATTAGTATGTATTCGATGATTATCGAAAAAAATCCCCCAGCAATGATTTTATTTAGAAGTATTATAGTATCACTTTTAGATAAAACTGAAAAAGTAATTCCTTCCCTCACTCCAGAAAATTTGAAGGACGAAACTCCTTTAATGAACGCTTTGAACCTGTGATTGAAATACAAAATATATCGAAACAATTTGGCAAATTAAAAGCCCTCGACCAGGTTAGTTTAACTTGCACTAGTGGCGAATGTATTGCTCTTATTGGCCCCAATGGAAGTGGTAAAACCACCTTGATAAAATGTATATTGGGAATGGTAGTCCCCGATTCTGGAACAATCCTATTTAGCAATAAAAATATTGCGAAGGATTGGAAATACCGTTCACAAATTGGGTACATGCCACAAATTGGTCGCTATCCCGACAATATGAATATCGGACAGATTATTGGCATGATGAAGGATATACGCAAGTCGGAGCATATACAATTGGATGAAGAGCTGATCGAAAAATTTGACTTGAATAATATGTTGAACAAACGTATGCGAACACTATCAGGAGGTACCCGCCAAAAAGTGAGTGCATCATTGGCATTTTTATTTAATGCAAATGTATTGATACTCGATGAGCCTACAGCAGGTCTCGATCCAGTGGCTTCAGAAATCTTGAAAGAAAAAATAATCAAAGAAAAACAAAAAGGCAAATTGATATTTATCACCTCTCATATATTAAGTGAATTGGATGATATTGTTACCCAAATTATATACATGCAAGACGGAAAATTAAAATTCCATAAAAGTATTGACGACTTAAGAAATGAAACAGGTGAAGTGAAATTAGCAAAGGCGATTGCAAATATTATGTTACAAAAATAGCACGATGGGTAAAGTAATAAAATATGTTGTTTTAGATATCCTGCGAAGTAAAATCGTTCTGGCTTACACATTGTTTCTCCTCGTGGTTTCGTTTAGTGTATTTAGCCTAGAGGATAACAATGCCAAGGGATTGCTCAGTATGCTTAACTTAATTCTGTTCATTGTTCCACTCATTTCAATTATATTTTCTACCATTTATATCTATAATAGTTCTGAATTTATTGAATTGCTTTTGAGCCAACCTTTAAAAAGAAAAAGTATATGGTTAAGTTTATTTTCTGGATTGTCCATATCCTTAACTTTAGCTTTTGTTTTTGGTGCCGGCATTGCTATTTTGTTTTTTGAACCTACAGTTACAGGATGTATTATTGTATTAATCGGCGTACTATTATCTATTATATTTGTTTCTATAGCTATGCTGGCAGCCGTTGCCACGCGTGACAAAGCTAAAGGCATCGGCCTGGCAATTTTACTATGGTTGTACTTTGCCTTAGTTTTTGACGGCCTGGTTCTATTATTATTATTTCAGTTTGCCGATTATCCTTTAGAAAAACCAATGATGCTTGTGAGTGCATTGAACCCGATTGATCTGAGTCGCATTCTTATCCTATTGCGTTTGGATGTTTCAGCCTTAATGGGCTACACAGGTGCGGTATTCAAAGATTTTTTCGGAACCACTTATGGGTTTAATATATCTTTGTTAATACTATGTTGTTGGGCACTTATTCCTTTGGGTATCTCCCTTAAGAAATTCAATAAAAAAGATTTATAATACTAAACACTTTTTATTATGAAAAAGGATTTGAAAAATAGAAAAGATATAGAGCTTGCTATCACCTTATTCTACGACAAGGTAAAAAAAGATGAGGTGATTGGTTATATTTTTAATGATATAGCAAAAGTAAACTGGGAAAAACATTTACCTATAATGTTCGATTTTTGGGAAAATGCAATATTCTATACTGGCAGTTATATAGGCGACCCTATGAACCTACACCGTCACCTACACCGCGTTACACCACTACATGCTGAACACTTTGAAAGATGGAACCAATTATTTACCTCCACCATTGATGAATTATTTGAAGGCGAAAAAGCAGAGCTTGCCAAACAAAGGGCTTTAAGTATTTCTACAGTGATGCAGATTAAGATCTTGAGTGATAATGAGTAAGGGGCAAGGAATAAGGGGCTGACGCGAGATTGTATATAATATATGTTATTCTAAATAACCGTCATAGTCTTGTGCTGGAACTATTACTTGTTTATTTCTTTTGCTAATGTTAATAATTAATGAATTAGCAGATTTATAATTGTATCGCCCACTTCGGTAGCCTCCCATAATCCCTCTAAATACAAACCTTCGTGGGCTATGCAAATTGTTTGATCACTTTTATTTTTAATATCTTTTAAATGAATTATTTCTGTATAATGATTATTATTAATTTCCTTAAAAGTCACAACAGAAAAAAGCTATATTATAGAATTCATTTGCATTTTCCTTACTACCTGTTTCAGTATGATAAAATGCTAAAAAGAATATTATTCCAGCGACAATAAAACTTCCAAAGTAATAATATATTCTTAG
>JAWXAU010000174.1 GCA_034439655.1 Bacteroidota bacterium
AAACTTGACCATCCCTGTATCATCCCTTGGTTAATCAACTTCTTGGCTGGTTCGTTTACGGGCACAAAACCCATATCATATAAAAATTTTGTCCAGAAACGAACATATAATAAATGGCCTGTGGCATGTTCGCTACCACCTATATATAAATCTACTTGTTGCCAATATTTCATAGATTCTTTGCTTGCAAATTCACCAGTATTATGCGGATCCATATAACGGAACATATACCAACTGCTGCCTGCCCAACCTGGCATAGTGGTGGTTTCGTACTGCCACCCCGCAGCCCTTGCCAATGGTGGTTCACCACTTTCTGTAGGCAAATACTTATCTACTTCAGGTAGTATTAAAGGCAATTCTTTTTCGTCCAATACATAAGGAATTCCGTCTTTATAATATATAGGAATAGGTTCGCCCCAATAACGTTGTCTGCCGAAAATAGCATCACGCAAACGATAATTTATTTTGCCTTTTCCAAGTCCGCGTTTTTCAATTTCTTCTATTGCTTTTATAATAGAATCTTTTACATCGAAGCCATTTAAAAAATCAGAGTTTATACATTTCCCTAATTTCGCATCATACGATTCTTTTATAATATCATGACCTTCGGGAGCCGTAATTACTTGTATAATATCCAAACCAAAATGTGTGGCAAATGCATGGTCACGACTATCATGAGCGGGCACACCCATTACCGCACCAGTGCCGTATCCAGCCAATACATAATCGCCAATCCAGATAGGAATTTGTTTGCCTGTAAATGGGTGTATAATATAGGAACCTGTAAATTGTCCTGTTATATTTTTTACTTCTGCCTGGCGTTCGCGTTCACTTCTATTTTTTGCATAATATATATATTCTTTTACGGCATCTTTATGCTCATCAGTTGCTAATTTCTCGGCCCAATCATGTTCAGGGGCAAGAGTTAAAAAGCTAACGCCAAAAACTGTGTCAGGTCGTGTAGTAAAAACTTCTATATGTTTTTCATCTTCACCGTCGATTGCTGTTTCTAATTCAAATTTGAGTGAACTACCCTTCGATTTTCCAATCCAATTTGTCTGCGAATCTTTTAAAGGTTCAGGCCAGTCCAATTGTTGCAAATCATTTAATAATCTTTCCGCATACGCACTGATTCGCATGCTCCATTGCATCATCAATTTGCGTTCAACGGGATGACCACCACGCTCGCTCACACCATCTTTCACTTCATCATTAGCCAATACAGTTCCCAATGAAGGACACCAGTTTACATAAGTTTCGCTGAGGTATGCATTTCTATATAGCATCAAAATTTCCTGCTGAACTTTTTCACCAAGATTATTCCAGGTATCAGTTGATTGCTTAGGAAAACCATCAGGAGGTGCAGGAATCTCGCCTTTTTCAAACTTGGCAATTAAAGTTTCTATGGGCTCTGATTTATCGGTTTCGGTATTATACCAACTATTAAATAATTGTATAAATATCCACTGCGTCCATTTATAAAACTTAGGATCACTTGTCCTAACTTCTCTACTCCAATCGAAGGAAAAACCTATTTTATCTAACTGTTCTCTGTAGCGATTAATATTTGTTTCGGTAGTGATGGCTGGGTGTTGCCCGGTTTGAATTGCATATTGTTCGGCAGGCAAACCAAAAGAATCATAACCCATCGGGTGCAATACATTAAATCCTTTTAATCTTTTGTATCGTGCATAAATATCGGATGCTATATAACCCAAGGGGTGACCCACATGCAAACCCGCACCGCTGGGATATGGAAACATATCAAGCACAAAATACTTAGGTTTTGTAGTATCCTCATTAACCTTATACATACTGTTCTCTCTCCAGTATTGTTGCCAATCTTCTTCTATCTTCTTAAAATTATATTCGCTCATTTGTTATTTAAAATATGCTGCAAAGTTAATACTTGAAAAGCCTTTTGGCAATTTGCTTTTAGGGCATATATAAGTAGGAGTACAATGTTAATTCAATTTGTCATCCCAAGTGGGCGAGGCCCGCTGACGGCGGGTACAATGCTAGTCCTTTGTGGTTGGTTGTATAAGCAGTAGGTGTCTCCTTCGTCTACAAGACAAAAACACACTCATATATATCACATTTAGGCAGAAGAGCACTGCTACTATGACATACTAACTTCTTTTCGCCAAGTCCTCCACCCTATTATACTCATCACCCAAAAAATTGCAAACAGAATCATTGTATAATACAATCCCCTATCATAATACATATATATATAAACGGTATTCACAGCAAACCAAATTACCCAGTTTTCCATGCGTTTGCGAGCCTGCAGATACTGTGCAGCAATACTTCCCACAAAAGTAAAACTATCCATATAGGGCAAAGGGTCTTTCGTATAATCTTTTAAAAATTGAGCAAGTACAAAGAACAAAATAATATATATAATAATTATAATTGATAGCTCCTTGGCACTACTATATTTTGGATTTAAATGTGTTTTATTTTTGGCAGTCCAATTCTTCCAGCCATATACCAACATGCCGATATAAATTAGCTGCAAAGTTCCATCGGCATAAAGTGCATTGCTGTCGTGCAAAAAAACAATTCCATAAGCAATAGAGCTGAAAATAAGCAAAGGCCAACACCTCACATGCTGCAGTGTAGTAAGCCAAACCCCCGCCAATCCTGTGATTGCACCAAATATTTCAAGAAAGGTGAGCAAGTTGTCCATTCTATACCGATTTTTGCAGCAAATAACAACTAAAAATCATGGCTAAAAAGAACAAAGAAGAATTTTGTTCCTTCTGCGGAGTTCCCGCAACTCCTTTTCTATTTATGCTTGCTGGCATTGAAGGAGCATTGATTTGCGAATCGTGTATACAAAGTGCTACGGAGATATATGCAGAAGCAAACGGCAACGGAAAAAATAAAAGCAAAAACAAAGAGGGACATGCCCACAAAGAGTTAAAATTGCTCAAACCGCACGATATCAAAAAGCATTTGGATGAATATGTAATTGGTCAAGACCAAGCTAAAAAAGTGTTGAGTGTGGCTGTATATAATCACTACCAACGTATGAATGCCAAAGGTCATAAACATATTGAGGTAGAGATTGAAAAATCAAATATCCTCTTGGTGGGCGAAACAGGAAGCGGCAAAACTTTACTCGCAAAAACATTAGCCAAAATATTGAATGTACCATTTTGCATAGCTGATGCAACAGTTTTAACTGAAGCTGGTTATGTGGGCGAAGATGTAGAAAGTATTATAAGTCGATTGCTGCAAGCTGCAAATTATGATGTGGCCCAAGCCGAACGTGGAATTGTATTCATTGATGAGATTGACAAAATTTCTCGCAAAAGCGATAACCCCAGCATCACCCGTGATGTAAGTGGCGAAGGAGTGCAGCAAGCCTTGCTCAAAATATTGGAAGGTGCGGTAATAAATGTTCCACCACAAGGTGGCCGCAAACATCCCGAGCAACAATTTGTACAAGTGAATACGGAGAATATATTATTTGTGTGTGGCGGTGCTTTTGAAGGCATCGATAAAATTATTAAAAATAGAGCAAACACACAGAGTATCGGTTATAAAACTGCCGATGAAAAACAAGTTTTCGAGGACAAAGATTATTTGCAATATTTGTCGCCCGAGGATTTGCGTAAATACGGAATGATCCCCGAAATCATTGGTCGTATGCCTGTGCTCGCCCACCTCGATCCATTGAATGCGGAAACGTTAAAACGTATTTTAACCGAGCCGAAAAACGCTTTGGTAAAACAATATAAAGCCTTGTTCGAACTCAGTGGTAAAACTTTGGAGTTCGCTCCAGAAACCATTGATTTTATTGTAGAGAAAGCTATCGAATATAAACTTGGAGCCCGCGGTCTACGTTCGATCTGCGAAAAAATAATGACCGACCACATGTTCGATTTGCCATCGCTCGATATGGTAAAACATGTAACGCTAGGCCCCGAATATGCCCGCCAAAAATTAGAAATTTTCAATATGAAACAGAGTGCTGCTTAACAATTTATTCTTGATATTTGCAACCTTATAAAATTATTCACGAATCAAATAAAAAAATATAATCTTATGTTAAAAAAAATCACCTTATCAATTCTCGCCATCTTTTTGGCCAATGCTTTTGCATTTTCTCAATGTTCTAAAACTTATACCGGAACAGGTGTATACCCTCCTCAGTTGCCCGATGCCTATGAGCAAGTGCAGTTCAGTCAAGAAGTAGATTTTACTTTCCCTGTTGATACCACAGTACAAAGCTTCTCGGTGCATATTGACAGTTTGCACATATCAAAAGTAGTGGGCTTTCCTGGAACTAATTTTACTTTCAATTGCAATGTTCAAAATTGTTCTTATATTTATCAAACGGGTATGACCTATTATCAAGGATGCTTTATGATAAAAGGAACCGCTCCAAAAGGAACCGCGGGCACCTATAAGTTAAAGGTAGATTTGGAAGGTTATTTCTCTACGCCATTTGGTCAACAAACATATATAGTTACCGATTCATCTGTTAATTTTACAGTAAAATCATGTAATACATCAGCAGCAGTTTCTGTAACAGGCAATACTTCATTTTGCCAAGGAGGAAGTGTGAAATTGACCGCATCAGGTGCTAATAAATTTCAATGGTTAAATATGAATACCCCTATTGTAAATGATACACTTAGCATTTTATACGCCACCGATAGCGGTATATATAAAGCCATTGTGTGGGATGCAGCTACAGGATGTTTTGATACAACTTCTGCGACTACTGTTACAGTGTATGTATTACCCGCAAAACCAACAATTTCAGCAACTGCTTCTGCTGTTTCTACAACAGCTTCGGGGTTAACTTATCAATGGTACCGTGATACAACTTTAGTAGCAAATGCTACTTCACAAACATATACGCCTACGGTGAATGGCAAATACAAATTAAAGGTGACCAACTCAAATGGCTGTAGTTCTTTCAGCGACCCTCTTGATTTTAAAAATACAAGTATTAGTGATTTGAGCGGAATACAATCATTGGGGATATTCCCTAACCCTGCTAACAATACTATAACTTTGGAATTTGCTTCTACAACAAAACAAACAGTTCAATTATATATAATAGATATCAATGGCAAAGTAGTGATGACTCAAAATATTAATGCTGCAAATGCTAAAAATAATATCAATATCGATTTAACCAATTTTGCAAAAGGTATATATTTAGTAAAACTACAAACTAATAATGGTCAACAAACACAACGTTTGACTGTGGACTAATACAATCACAATAGATTCTGAAACCACTCAGGGACTTTGCCGTGGCGAAGAATATATAATAGCAAAAAATATAAAATTTGCAAGGCTGAGCAGAACCTTTAATGATTGCCTGAAGCAAATAAGAAAACTGAATCATTTCCCTTACGCCAAATCGCCCAACCCATCTATATCATCATCCATATTTTGTGGGTACATATAGTTTTTAAATTTGGTCATTACGCCTGTTATCAATAATATATAATATATAACAAACATCAAGGCTAGAAATATTAAGAAGCCATATCCTATATTGGCACTATTAAACCAATATGACAAGCCCGCAGGAGGTTTTTTGTCACTGGCGGAAACAGGTATTTCTACAGCATACTCTCCAGAATTTTTATTGTTATTTTGCGACATGAGGTTTGTTAAACTTGCGGAACTCCTTCGGTTCAAAATAGTTTTCACACCACTACTGTCGAGCAATTGTATTACTTTGTTCAGCAATTTTTCGTCAGCGGTATATTTAAGAAAAGCTACTCTATCTATACCAAAATTAACCGCCCACAGTGCAAATTGTCCAGCAATATTTTGCATATCATCATGCTCGATGCGATTCACTACTTTCACTACTCTAACACTGCTAATTGAACCTAACAAAAAAGGTATTCCTTTCAGAGGGACTTGCCTTTTCATCTCAATACCCATCGCATACATCTTGAATCTAATTTTTTTCTTACCCGCTATCTGAAGTTGTACACGTTTAGTAATCACCGTATTTTGAACAGCGGTATCGGTGCTAATTAACTCCAACCCATTATCAATTTGTATATTTATTTCCGAGTCCAGTTTGTTTTTTATTTCACCCACAATACATTTCCCATAGTGAACCCCGTTTTGATCGATCACTTCTGCAAAGACTTTTTTATCAAAAGCTCCTTCCAGTTTCAGCGTAATCCAATCATTATCAATAGCCGTTTGAATAGGCACATACTGTTGCGAAAACAACACGGATGCCCAACAAACAAAGGCCGACAGCAATATGATATGTTTTATTTTACTATTCAACAAAAGCCATTTGAGGCGGGTTCAAAGCTAAGATAGCACACGGGGCTACAAACCTTGAAGTTTTAAACTCTTGACATAAATTTCAAAAATGTGTTTGCTTTTGTGGACAGGTTTAAGAGGGGGAACTCTGCTCGTGGTTGTGTGTTCCGAAGCATCGGAATCACCTACCATTAACCATTAACCCCTCCCGATAGCCCCGCAGCAGCAGCGGGTTAACTGCCAACTGCCCACTCTCTACTGCTACTATCAACTGCCCGCTGCAGCGGGCTATCTACTATCTACGGCTCACCTACATATTCGTCCAACCCTGAGCTGGCAAAGGATACTGCGTTCCCGCTTTACTTATGAGATGAATACCAGTGCCTGCCATATTGCAATGGCCTATAATACTAATTCCTTCAACACCTTTTATCTGCTCAAACATGCTTTGGGGAACCGTGAACAATAACTCATAATCCTCTCCCCCATTAAGTGCACAGGTGGTCGATTCGAGTCCGAGTTCTTGTGCATTATTATATACAATCGCATCAATTGGAAGTTTATCTTCATAAATCGTAATCCCCACATTCGATTGTTTAGCTATATGGTGCAACTCACTGCTTAGCCCGTCAGAGATGTCCATCATGGCTGTTGGCTTGAGTTTTTTATCGTGCAAAAACTGTATCATGTCTCTGCGTGCCTCGGGCTTTAACTGCCGTTCCAATATATAATCAAAACCTTCCAAATCGGGCTGTGCTCCTGGGTTTTCAAGAAATATTTTTTTCTCGCGTTCCAATAATTGTAATCCGAGATACGCTGCCCCGAGGTCGCCAGTTACACATATGAGGTCATGCTCTTGGGCTCCACTTCTATACACTACCGCATCTTTTCTGCACGTACCTATTGCTGTAACGCTCAGCATCAAACCGCTATGACTGCTGCTGGTATCGCCACCCACCAAATCAATACCATAAAAATCGCAGGCATGTTTAATCCCTGAATATAATTCTTCGATGGCTTCAAGTGAAAATCGATTGGAAAAAGCAAGTGACACTGTTATCTGCTCGGGTATCCCATTCATGGCATATATATCGCTCAAATTCACGGTCACAGCTTTATATCCCAAATGTTTTAGGGGCATATAATGCAAATCGAAATGCACACCTTCTATCAATAAATCAGTGCTCACCAAAGTTACATTTTCAGCATCTTTTTCAAGTACAGCGGCATCGTCGCCAATGCCTTTTAACGTGGATGCTTGCTTACTTGTGAAATTTTGAGACAAATGGTCTATTAAGCCAAACTCGCCTAGCAGCGATACTTCTGTGCGGGATGCGTTTTCAAACATGCTGCAAAGATACAGTTGGAAATTTGGTAGTATGGGGCAACTTTTTTTGCTTATTTTTGTCAATTACTAAAGTCATTGCGAGGTACCTATCAATGTCATTGCGAGAAACGAGGCTTCGCCGCGGCGAATCATTAAAGTGCAAAATAGGCTATTATAAATGAAGCTATATAATACATATAAAAAACTATTACTATATTCTATTGGATGTATGGTAGTTTTATTATACAATAGTTCAAATTCTTTTGCACAAACTTTTATCGAAAACAAAGGTCAATGGGAAATCTATTACAAATACTTATTGAACGCTAATTCGCAAACAATCATCATAGAAAAAAACAAACTTCGTTATGTGCAATTTAATGATACCGTATGGTCGAAAATAATTGCACACCCACACGGCAAACAAGTTAAACGCCCCACGGTATTGCCATGCAACCAAATGTTCATCAGCTATGTTGGGGCTAATGATTTCCAATTATCAGCAGCTAAAAAAACGGAACATTATTATAATTTCTTTTTGGGCAATGATGAATCGAAATGGAAGTCGAAAGTATATGGATTTGGAGAAATTAATATTCATAATTTATATAATGGCATCGATTTAAAAATGGAACCTTTGGCGGGTTCACTCAAATATACTTATTATATACAAAAAGGGATTTCGCCATCGCAAATAAAAATGCAAATTGAAGGAGCAGATAAACTCGAACTTATTAATGGAAATTTGCATATCTATAACAGTGTGGGGAAACTGCAAGACCTTGCACCTATTGCTTGGCAAATGATTGGGGATAATAAAGTTTCGGTTGTTTGCAAATTCAAATTAACAGAAAATATAATAAGTTATCAGTTAGGAGATTATAATACAAATTATCCTTTGGTGATTGACCCAGTATTAATATTTAGTACCTATTCAGGTTCTACTGTAGATAATTTTGGTTTTACCGCAACTTATGATAGTAAAGGAAGTTTATTTGCGGGAGGGATTGCGTCGTGGCCTACCACAGTTGCCAATGGCAAATACCCTGCAACTGCGGGTGCTTTTCAAACAAGTTTTGGCGGTGGCGTTCAAAATGGATGGGAATTTTTTCCCTGTGATATAAGTCTCAGCAAGTACAAACCTGATGGTTCTGCATTATTATGGGCTACGTATTTAGGAGGCAAAGACAGTGAATTCCCCCATAGTATTATAGCTGACGGCAATGACCAATTGGTAGTTTTTGGTACAACTACTTCTAAAAATTTTCCCGTAAAAGCAGATAGTTATGATACAAGTTTCAACGGAACCTACGATATTATATGTACCAAATTTACAGAGGATGGAACTGCTTTAGTGGGCTCTACCTACATTGGTGGCAGTGGCGATGATGGTTTCAACTCTGGTGGTTCGTTAAAATATAATTATGCTGATGAATTTCGCGGCGAAGTAGATTTGGATAATGACAATAATATATATATTGCCAGTTGTACCCGCTCAAATAATTTCCCAGTTTCAAGTTTAAATTTACAAAAAAAATTAGGCGGAGGACTTGATGGCGTAGTAATAAAATTAGATAGTACGCTTTCCAATTTAGTTTGGTCAACCTACTATGGTGGTAAAAAAGATGATGATTGGTATAGTGTAGAGGTAACTGGAAATAATTTAGTATATGTTGGCGGCGGAACTTCAAGTGATAGTTTACTCGCGGATAGCAATGCACTTAATCCAAAATATTTAGGAGGCCGATCAGATGGATACATATATTGCTTCACCAATGATAGTTTAAAATTTGTAAATGGTACTTATATAGGAAATAGTGAATATAACCAAGTCTATTTTATAGAAACCGACCGCAAAGGAATGGTTTATGCAACTGGGCAAACTGATAGTATTTGGGCCGTTAGCAGTGGTGTCTTTAACGAAGCCAACAGCGGGCAATTTATTATAAAGATTGATTCGTCGTTACAAAAAACTATACTATCTACTTGCTTTGGAAGTGGAATTAAAACTGCTGATTTAAACCCAAGTGCTTTTCTAGTTGATAATTGTGAGAACATATATTTCTCTGGTTGGGGCAGCGAGGTTGCTGCAAATGGTGACCACACCGGTTCAACAGCCAATTTGAGTGTATCCGCAAATGCTATTCAAAAAACAACCGATGGAAAAGATTTTTATTTAATAGTACTCACCAAAAATTTTGCTACACGAGCGTATGCCACCTATTTTGGGTCTTCTGGTCAAACAAACGAATCGGGCGACCACGTAGACGGAGGCACAAGTCGCTTCGACCCCAAAGGTGTCGTTTATCAATCAGTTTGTTCTAGTTGTCCCGAAGTACAAAACCTATCACAGCTAAGTAATTTTCCAACTACAGTAGGTTGTTTTTCTAAAACAAATCCTAGTCCCAGATGCAGCAATGCATCTTTCAAAATAGATTTTCAAATATCAAATGCTGTTATTGCCGACTTTGATATTGGCCCTCGAAAGGCTTGTCCACCCTTGGTTCCTAACATTAATAATAAAAGTACAGGAGGTAAATATTTCTATTGGAGTTATGGAGATAACACTTATGATACTGCCAAAAATCCACAACCACATAAATATAATACTCCAGGAAAATATATAGTAATGCTGGTTGTAAATGATAGTAATAGTTGTAATGTAAATGATACTGCTTATCAAACGGTAGAGATATACCAGTCGGGCAAAGCAGACTTTGATGCACAACAAAAACCTTGTGAGAAAAAAGTAGCTTTCAAAAACAAAAGTACTTATAGTATCCGCACCGAATGGGATTTTGGAGATGGACAAACAGATTCCACAAACAATCCTGTTCATATATATACAAATTCCGGATTTTACAAAGTGAAATTTGTAATTAATAGAGGTACGCCATGTGCAGATAGTATTGAAAAAATTGTCTGGATAAATGCGGATACAACAACTCATGCAAAGTTCACCGTAAGCCCCAAGCAAGGCTGTGCGGGGCAGAACGTGAATATGAATAATCAAAGCACCACGGGCAAATCATATCTTTGGGATTTTGGCGATGGCACCACAGATACAAATTATAATACTTCTCACCGATATAATACTGAGAAAACTTATATCATAAAACTTACCGTAATCGATTCCCTAAATTGTACTGTCATGCAACAAGTTCAAGACACTATTAATATAGTAGGAATTGTAAAAGCCGATTTTGAATATGAAAGTGGGCTATGTGAACTGATATATAAATTCACCAACAAAAGTACGGGTATCTTAACATATTATTGGCTCTTCGATTCAGGTGTCATAGATAGTTCACAAATTAGTCCTGTCACGCATTCATTTCAAGCACCAGGCTCATATAAAGTAGGTATTATCGTAAATCCTGGTTTTAGTTGCACTGATACATTGTATAAAACTATAAATATTAAAATTGGCACGATAGATTCTATATTAATTCCCAATTCATTCACACCAAATGCTGATGGAATTAACGATTGTTATCATATAGCTGGAATACTCCCTCCCTGCGATGAATTCCATATGTGGATATTTAACCGTTGGGGTGAACTTCTTTGGCAAACTACCGATATCACTGACTGTTGGCACGGTTATAACGACGGCGGTATACCTTATTCTGCCGGCACTTATTTCTACGTATTAGAAACAAACAAAGTAGGCAAAAAAACTAAAAAAAATTATAAAGGAACAATAACTTTGCTAAGATAAATTCTCAATTTATTGCTGTCTGCTCCAGTTGACTGAAGTTAATAAAATTAAAACAACTTGTTTATAGCCATAAAATAAGTTGTAATACTTTTGAATTCTAATCTTAAATATATTATGAGTTGGATAAGAATTTATATACATGCTGTATTCTCAACTAAGAATTTTGAACCACTTTTAAATTCAATAGAATTAAGACAAAAAATATTCAAACATATAAAACAAAATGCAACTGAAAAAGGCATTTGGCTTGATTGTGTAAATGGATATAATAATCATGCACTGCCCGAGGACTGGACAAAATCAAAAAGCAGGCTAAAAAAAGCAGGAGTTCCCCTTGAAAGACATAATCCCCAGACAAAGTTAGAGCTTGCATTAGCCATTA